>JAIRYX010000385.1 GCA_031267635.1 Planctomycetaceae bacterium | reverse complement strand
TCACAAGATTAACAGGATTGGTCATTTTTGTCCCTCGTGTCCCTAACGTCCTTCATGTTCCTTTGAAAATTTGGGAACGGGTTTGTCGTTCATTGTGAAAACCTTTCTGTTTGATTATTTTGATTATTAAGTGACTAGCCACTGTCTGAATTAAGATTTACAAGATTTCAAGCTGGAATTTACCTCATTCAGACATTTAAGTCCCTTATATCCCTTTTGGTCTCTGCGGTCTCTGTTTGATTTTTCTGGCGATTTCTTCCGTTTTTCGATTGTTTTTTTGCCTGTTGAAAGCCGCTCAAATCCCTAACGTCCTTCATGTCTCCAAAGTCCTTTTTGTCCCTTTGAAAATCCTGCGTGATGAACCAGTCCATCCAAAAGTTATTAGACCTTTTCTCTAACCCTATCAATAGACCGAACACTATTCAAAAAACAGTTATTTTGTATTCACCTGTTTTGCCTAAATAACCTGATGTGAAGTTAGAGAAAAGGTCTATTGATTCACGGAACGAGCAACGTGGGACTTCGCGGTTGTGAAAAACGTCGCAAGAAACGGCGGAGCAGTATTGAGCCGATCATCGGACACTTAAAAAGCGGTCATCGTTTATGCCGCAACTTTTTGCGTGGCGTGACGGGCGATATCTTGAACGCGATTGGTGCTGCGGCGGGATTCAACATGAAAAAGATTCTACGCAAACTCTAGCGACATTCTTCTTCTCCTTTACGTGACTTTCACGAATCCGAGAACGGATTCAGAAAATAATGGACAACGCTCTTGCTCGTTCCTTGTCCGGCTGCGCAACTTTCATCCAAGAAACGGCGAACCGCCCGGTTACACGCTGATTTTTTCGTATCCGCCTTGCTATACTGCTTGGTTTGCGAACCAAATGAACGTGTGGCTGATAAGATCGCGACGATGAAATTTTCACGGGCATGTTTTCAGGGACAACTATACAGACCATCTTTTCTGCGTAATCATTAATTTTTGCAAGTTCTGATATCCATAAATTTTAGCCTCTTTGTCACACTTTCGGAAAAAACTGTTTATTGTTTTATATTTTTTGACAAAAAGAAATTTATTCAAACAGCAATGTTGTTTGAATAAACAAGAAATAAGAAAATCCCGGTCAGTATATAGAGATACAGCCGGGCAATAGCACGGGCTGATACGCAAAACAGCCCAAGTAAAAACTGTAATGCTCCCGCACATTACCCCCTGAAGGTCTCGAACCTTCGACACACGGATTAAGAGTCCGTTGCTCTACCGACTGAGCTAAGAGGGCTAATTACTCTTTTATTATTTCACGTTTGATGATTCTGTCAATGGTGAAAATCTTCAAGATACTCGTAACGATTCAGTCGATCAAACCAAATAAATCCGCACTGAAATAGTAATATTTTCCGGCAAAATTGACTGTAATTACCCACTTGCTGTGCGGATGTATTTGGGTTGGGTAACTGAATAGTTACAGTATTGTATAAATCAATCCCTCCCCAAAATGTGAAATAAGCAGATATAGTAACATGCGAGTAATGTTGTCATTGAACCGGTAAAACTTATGCTGCGCGAGTGGGGTTTATATTCTACAGCACTACGAAAAACCAATCCCCGTATCAAATTGTATGCAAGAAGCTCAAAAAATAATTCCAAGCGAACCGTGTGAGTTTTTTTTGGCACGCAAAAATTTCAATTTCATATACGTTTTAATTGAGCGAAAATCCAATTCCACATTCCAACGAAGCATTATACAACTCAATAGCTTTATCAGTAGGATACAATGTATGCTCACTGCACTTGAGTTTTCGTTTTTATGAATGGAGACCAAACCGGATTTTACGGTATAACGGCGTCAGTGAAAACCGAAATTTCAAGTGCAATGAGTATATTGTCCCCCAAAAACGAAATAATCAAAAGGATTCGCAAATTTTCGCGAGCATCGTAGGTAAAAAAACGTATCATTAGATTTGTACACGTTGCTAGAACGTAAATTTTGAAAGGTTCGCTTATGAATATTTTTTCATTTTTTTCTATTTTCGTTTGCTTTGGTTCTTTTTTACTCTTTCCGTTTTCGACGCTTGCACAAGAACAAAAATCCGTATGGAATAAGCCGATTCATTTTTCGTCAAACGGCGCGCCAATCCGCGAAACGTTGACGCAATTTGCCGAGTCGCATCATCTTGGTTTTCTCCTTGATCGGCAAATTGATCCGGAAATGCCATTGGTCGTTGAAATTCCACAAGCAACCGTAAGTAGCGTTTTTGCGCAAATTGCTGAGAAATATCATCTTGGTTTTTGCGAATTTGAAACAACAGCGTACATTGGATCGGAAGAATCGGCGGATTTTTTGCGGATTCTTGTCGCTTTGCGGAAGCAGCAGTTTTCTAAACTTCCCAAAGAAAAAAACGATGTTTTTCTGAATCCGATTTCTTTTCGTGTGGAACTTCTTGATACGCCGAAAATTACGCTGAAACGGCTTTGCGATAAAATCGGGCTTGACGGAACAGCGTTTGAAAAATTACCGCATGATCAATTGTCGGCGATGCATTTTCCGCAGGAGTCGCCCAATACGATTTTGGCGTTGTTGCTGATTGGATTTGATGAGATGTACCTTATTTCCAAAAACGGCGATAAACTTGCTTCCGTTGCGATTCCGAAAGACCAAATCATGACGCGGGAATACGCCGGATCCTTTTATAGCTTTTTGCAAAAGAACGATTTACAGAAAATTTTTCACAAGGTGACAGATGTACAAATCGAAGCAATCAACGAAAAACAATCGTCAACGAAAAATAAAGAAACAGTTTCCGGGATTCGCGTGAAAGCATCGTTGCGGGAGCTGGCGAAAATAGAACGACAAATACAAAAAATTGCTGGTGAATCGCAAAAAACGCTATCTCAAGCAAACGATCATTTGCCGCAAACGATTAATAACGAAATTGTTACAAACGACGCAGCCGCGCGGCTTAAAAATAAAGTTTTTACCGCAAAAGTAGACGCCGGACTGGAAACTGTGCTTCAGGAATACGCCAGACAAATGCAACTTAATCTAACGATTGATGAAAAATCGTTTACGGTAAAGAATATTCGGCTCGATACACGGATTCTTGTGGATTTGCAAAAGGTAACATATACGGAACTCTTTGAAAAATGTCTTGCGCCAGTCGGCGGCAAATTCCGTATTACTGGAAATGATATTACGGTTTATGTGGAATGATTTGCAAATGATTCGCTCTTGTTTTTTTTCTGTAAATATGTATAATATCGGCTTAATTACGTTTGAAACGACTTGAAATTTTGTGGGAAATATTTCCGTTCGTGCGGTCACTCTTTTTCAATGAGCGACCTTTATTTATTTGTAATTACTCAGAAGGAAGGAAAAGTTATGTCGTCCGATTCAATTCCGATGACCCGTGATGGTTATAACAAACTACGCCAGGAAGTCGAACAACTGGAACGCGAAGAAATGCCGAAAATTGTCGCACGAATTGCGGAAGCACGCGCCGAAGGCGATTTGAAAGAAAATGCGGAATATCATGGTGCTCGCGAAAGTCAGGGACTTTTACAGGCAAGAATCAATGAAATGAAAAGCAAACTGGCACGCGCTGTAATTATGGATGCGCCAGCCGGTCCGCAAAACGAAATTTGTTTCGGTATAAAATTTAAAGTCAAACGGCTCAGCAATAAAGCGATTGAAGAATTTGAATTGGTAGGAGCTGGCGAAGAAGATTTTAGAACGGGAAAAATTCTCTCAACATCGCCGCTTGGACGCGGATTTCTCGGTAAGAAAAAAGGCGAAATTGCAGAAATTCAAGTTCCTGCCGGTTTGCTCAAATTTAAAATTCTTTCTATCGGCGAATGATTTGAAATGTTTTTTCACGAAGAATTTAATCATTGATGCGTAACAACGCTTTCAAATTTTCCATACCGTACTCTTATCTGTTTGACGCCAGTTGGATAATGAATGTCGCATTCTGTGATAGACTCATCACGCTTGAAAGTTTATTGGTAACTATGCAGTTGCCCAGTACGGATTTATTTTGTTTAATCGGCTGAATCGTTACGTTCATTTTTTAAGACAGTGTTCGTCGTTTATCATGTTCTAATGTCTGTCATGTCCCTTTTGGAATGAAAACCGAATTTTCACGTATGAGGAGTATAATACATAATGATTACCAAAATCACAGGAAATTTAGTGTCGCTTTCGATAGAGTATGCGATTTTTGAAATCGGAGCATTTGAATATGAGGTGCTAATTCCAGAGTTTACGCGGTTGCATTTGCAGCCGGAGATAAAAAAAACGGTTTCACTTCACACGATCGAGTATATTGAAGGCGGTCAGATGCAAAGCCGGATGACACCGCGACTGATTGGTTTTCTCACGGAAGCGGAACGGGAATTTTTTGAATTTTTTTGTTCGGTGGATGGAGTCGGCGTAAAAAAAGCATTACGGGCGATGATTCATCCGGTACGTGAAATTGCCGTCGCGATTGAAGAAAAAGACGAGAAATGGCTTTCGAGCTTGCCAGGAATCGGTGCGGCAACAGCCGAGAGAATCGTTGCAAAATTACGGCGAAAAGTTCCGAAATTTACGCTGATGGTCGACCGTAACATTCCCGGCAATACGACGGATACGCAACGGGATGTTGTTTCGGAAGCATACGAAGCGTTAATTGCGCTTGGTCACAGCGAAGCGGAAGCGAGAAAATTAATTGACTCGGCACACGCCGACAAGAAAAAATACAAAAGCGCAACAGAACTTCTCTACGCGGTTTATCAACAAGTTGGAAAGAAATAGGTAATCGTTCACGAGTCCAAATTCAACTTGTAATCTTTTCCAATTTGAACAGCGTGCAAGTTCAGCGAGAAAACGATTTCTTTGCTAAACGTTTCTTGCAATGCCGGAATCATGTCGGTTGTGTCGAGCATTCCGGTTTCTTTGAGCAATTTGCCGATCATAACCATATTGGTCGCTTTGACGGATCCTGCTTGTTGCGCAAGGTCGCTGCCGGGAATGGCGATGATTCGCGCGGCGACGTTTTCCGGCACGGCGTCAATCAGCGAGCTGTTGTAAATAATCAAACCGTCTTTTGGTACAAGCGGAGCGAACTTAAAAAGCGACGGCTTATTCAACGCCAGAAGAATATTCGGTTTTTCCACAAGCGGCGAACCAATCGTTCCTTGGCTAATCACCATCGAACAATTCGCAAAGCCGCCGCGAACTTCCGGTCCGTAAGCCGGCAGCCATGTTACGTTGATTCCTTTCCGCATAATGGCGTTTGCCAACAAGATTCCCGCCGAAAGAACGCCCTGACCGCCGAATCCCGCAATTTTCAGTTTCACGACTGGATACGGCAAATGGATTTGAGAATGTGTTCCGTCAAGTGGCTTTTCGCGTCCAATCGCGTCAAGAATGTCCTGATAAGCCGGTTTTTTCAGGACGCGGATTTGCGGTGGCGTTTCATCAATAATATCTTTCAGCGTGCCGAGCGGGAAAACTTTTTCCGCCGTTTCTTCAATCCATCGGCACGCTTCGACTGGCGTTTTATGCCAGTTCGTTGGACAAGGAGACAGAAATTCGATAAACACATAACCTTTGCGATCAGCTTGTGCTTGCAACCCTCGCCGGAGAAGTTTTCGCGCCGCAAGGATATTTTTCGGCGAATTGAGAGCACAACGCGCCACAAAAACCGGAGCGTCGAGCGTGGCGATAATTTCCGCCATTTTGATAGGACGACCATCGTTGAGTTGCGACCGTCCGTAAGGAGAAGTCGCGGTTACTTGTCCGAGCAGCGTTGTTGGCGCGAGTTGTCCGCCGGTCATGCCGTAATTATGATTGTTGACGAACAGGACAATCATATTTTCGCCGCGATTTGCCGCGTGAATCGTATGACTTGTGCCGATTGCCGCCAAATCGCCGTCGCCCTGATAGCTGATCGTGACCGCGTCGGAATGCGCCCGTGAAATCCCCGTTCCCACCGCCGCCGCACGCCCATGTGGCGCAGAAATCGCCGATGTGTGAAAGTAATAATAGAGAAACACCGCACATCCAACCGGCGCAATTAAAATT
The DNA here is from genome assembly GCA_031267635.1 of Planctomycetaceae bacterium. Taxonomy (GTDB): domain Bacteria; phylum Planctomycetota; class Planctomycetia; order Pirellulales; family Thermoguttaceae; genus WRMR01. The sequence continues at coordinate 1,086 of JAIRYX010000385.1, read as the reverse complement.
GACCTGTCCTGAATCTGAAGGTCGTCAAGCGCTTCGCCAAGCAATTTGTGAAGAATCCCGTGACCGCAGCCCGGACAATAATGCGTCGTTTTCTGATTGGCGTCCGACTTTCGCTCAAACACGTCGTAAAGCGATTTGGATTTTTGAAGAACAGTCATGGTTAAAAAAGAATCCCTAAAATTTTTGATAAAAACATAAAGGCAACGTCTTGTATGATTTACTCGACAGATAGAGTAAGTCTATCATTTTTTAACTTTAGCCAAGATAGCATGTTCTTATGAAAAGTCAATGAGTTATCGGCGGCAAGTCGGAAGTTGTTCGTCTGTTTCAGGAGTTTCTCAATCTCCTTTTGAGTACCCGTTCACGGTAGTTTTCGGTAATTTGCTAGCGATCAAAGGAACAAGAGGGACTCTTGGGACAGAAGTTACTTTTTGGAATTCGGGTGGTCTTTTTCAGGAATTTCATCTCTCCCAGAAGTCCTCGGAATTCCATTTGTTCCTTTCATTTCACCCTGACAACTTTTCCAACGCTTGTAAACATCAGCCGCGCGGAGATTTGTTCTTTGTCGAGCCGGAACATGATTGCTGCCGCTTTTTGGTATTCTTGTAATTGCGGCGAATAAAATTGGACGCGGGACGTTAATGTCGCGTTGCTGGTGACGCGGTCGGATTTGAAATCCAGTATGTCCGCGCCAAGAATCCGGCGTTGCTTGTCCGAGACGTCATATAATAATGTCAAGCGATCCATGCTTCCCTGTAACAACGTGTCCGGTTTGGAAAGAACGGAAAAACGCCGCTCTCCGTGAATTTCCCACTGTAAAGGCGAGACCTTCGCGTCATTCGGACAATGAACCGCAGAACGCAAATGAGGATTGTTCAATGTCTCGCGCGGTTGTTGATATGCCGCAAATGAAAGCGCCGCGAGGACGTCCGGCTGTTCACACGAGCGGTAAAACACGTCGAGAATTTCCTCCGCGTTCATTTGTTCTTGGACGATTTCTCGGACAATGTTTGTCAGTTGCACCCGATCCGGCAACTGCTGATCCAGCCATTTTACCTGTTCAAAACAAGCGTGAATCGCAGTTCC
>JAIRYX010000316.1 GCA_031267635.1 Planctomycetaceae bacterium | reverse complement strand
GGGCTCGATAATGTTCTCTGCAACTTGCGACAATAGCTTTTTATTTTTTAGGAGAGCGGCAAACGCTTCGCAATTTTGTTCGCCCCAGTTGGTGATATTGAGGATTGTCGTTTTGATAACTTTTTGACCTTCGCGGCGGGATTGACGCAAAAAATAGTATGTGTGAACGATACCTTTTTTATCGATACGGGTGGACTTTTCAACGTACATCGGATTTTCTGTTATGAAAAAATAGGTCAATCTTGTTCGAGTAAGAAATTTCAGATGGGAACACCCCAATCCGAAACAAATCAAACCATCGCAACAAGATAGTATAACTCACAGGGTACTTAAAACAATAAAAAACAGAAAAGTTCCGAAAATATAGAATAAAACAAAAAATAATTTATATTTACTGGGTGCGATTTTCACAAAAACCCTTTATTTCAAGTACAAAACGACAAATCGATTTGCATAAAAGGGAACTTCCGATGGAACGAAAAATAAGAGAATAAGGGCGTATAGTGGTGTAATTCGGGCTACTAATAGAATTTTATAAATAAGGGCTGAAATAGTGATATTTTCCGGGAAAATTGACTGTAGGGAACTTTTCAAAAACTCATTTTCAGTAAATGTGACCGTTGAAAAATAAGAGGGCTTACGGATATTTGGAGGAGATTTGGGGAAGTTTCCTGTCGCATATGGATAAGTACCAATCGTAACTGTAATCATAAAGTTAGCAAGAACTCCTGTCTCACTTCGTAATCTCCCATTTTGCATTAAGCAGTGATTTGAAATGGTTGGCAAATCCATTGAGTTGGAAACCGCCGCCGAGTACGACAACGCGGTCAAGCGGAATGCCGGATTGTCGCACCGGTTGCAGGCGCAATAGGATTTCATTAACTAAACGCAGCGCAACCGGCTTAACCGCATTAACAATTTTCGATAAGTCAGACGTGCGTTTGGTCGGGTTTCGTTTAATGGCTTCCGCCATGTGGAATGTTTCGCCGGTCGTTTTTACTATTGATTTGGTAAATTCCTGACCGCCGATGCTAATATAATGATGTTTGATTTCACGCAAATTGTAAAATGTCACATCCGTTCCCTGCGTTCCCATATCGCAAATTAAAATAGATTGAAGCTCGGGAATATCGCTTTCGCCGTTGTCAGGAGATTGTTGGATTGGTTGTTCTGTTTCTTTTTCAGGAAACGGCGGTTGCAAAACCGGCGGTAATGTCGATAACAAATGCGCATAATTTAAATTTGCAAGAATACTTGTCGTCATCAAATTCGGAGAAATGCCGTATTTCTGTAACAACGCCAGTAATGTTTCCGTTGTTCCGATACGTGTTGAAAACAGATGAATATATTGTTTCATTACATTCTCTTCGTCTTCTTCCCAACCAAGCACAAGATAGCCCGACTGAAAAAGATTCGGATTATCCGGCATCAAATGTTTCGCTTCATATTGTACCGCCTGCCATGTTTGTTGCGGAGTCATTTGCGGTAGCGTTATATTGGCACAAAGAAGATTATGCGACGGATAAGCAACGCAAATTTTTTCGCCTTGGTAAACGTATTTTGTTAGAAATAGTTCCAACGCAAGCAATTGAAACTGATGTTGATCAACTCGTAGTTGTACCGTCCTTCCCTCGTCGTGCGCAAACGGACTTTTCTGTTCCTGCTTTTGTAAAACGTCCGCGATTTGTTGGTCTGTCAATTTTGCAAGATCCGCGTTGTCATCAAGCGGCGGACCATCGTAAGGATGATGACAATTGAAACATTGATCCACCGCCAAAACGCCCTCGTCATCAAACGTAACACGTACCGCTTTGACGCATGAATAACCAAAATCAAATCCCCAAGCCGCCGGAGTTTGTTTTTTGCGGAACGAGCTTTTCCATTTGGAAAAAAACGACGGCTTTTCATACGGCAATAAATCCACCGTGAAAGGCGTTTGTTCCAAACCTTGCAATGCAATACCGCACGCAGTCGCAAAACGGTCATGAAACCGCAAAAACATTTGCCGTTCCGTGTAATCACGAATCGGCGGCTGGTTGTACTCGTTCAAATGCCGGAATATCATAGGAGTTATAAAGTTAAACATTGAAAGTTGAAATGGGATTGTAAAAAAAATAACTAAAAAACTGTATTTCATTTGTATTATTTATTCATCAATTAAAGCATATAACTTTAAAAGAAGATAAGCATTATCAGAAGCATCAGTCTTGACGATTGCTGAATTTTTAAATTCACCTGTTTGGTTTTCAATCAATAAAGCAAGAATAACATCTCCTATCATGCCAGGTTGAATCGGCGTTTTCTGATAATCAATGATTTCGATACATGAACGACAGCCCGGAGCAACTTTTAAAATTGAAACCGGCTTACGACCAATGTTTTTAAGTTTAAAACAATGAACGAGCGGCTTTCCTGTTGAAACATGTCCAAAATCATGATCCGACTCTTCACATATTATTACATTACTCTTTGTTCCCGATAATTGATTCAAAATACAAAAAAACACCTGTCATAATGAAAAAAATAAATGCAGTAACAAAAAATATCTGTGTAAACTTCATACGGATTCTCAAAAAATATTTCTATACCGAAAACGCTACAAAATTCACGATTTTAAATCGCAAAACCTGCTTCCGATAGGTAAGCAAAAGTTGGTGAAAAATTTTAAAGTGAAAGCAGCATAAAACTTTCATTTACCTTTTGTAAAAATTAAGGAACTGTAAGTTATGTGAAATAACAAACTGTTTCTACTTCTCCAAAGAGCCAGACTTGTTCTTAAATTTGCAAGTTGCGTGAAACACATATCATAGAAAAGTAATACACACAAAATTCGCATCATATCGCTTATCTATCACCAAATTACCGAACAGGTCTATTTTTTCGATCATGGTTCGTCGTCTTGACCTATACAGTGACATTCATAGGATTCACCAACAGCAACACAAACTTCACCCGATAAACAATTACCGCATTGATCTTGTTCTGCATTGATATGTCCTAATGATGACGCCACAATGATATTCAAACTCAGCAACACATAGATTGCAGAGGCAAGAAAATATTGCCCTCCGAAAGACAAACGTTGTAAATATTTGTCAAGCATTTTTTACTCCTGTTTTAGTTATAGGAATTTTTTAAGTTAATTAAACACGCAAATTATGGTTATTCTAATTCATTTAACACTTTTTCCAATTGAGCAATAACTTCATGTTCTTTGTCGTATTGTAAAAAGCTCCAATCGCTAGGCCATTCCAATAGATGTAATGTTCGGCTTCCTTTCGATAAGTCAACTCGTATTCCTTCCATATAAGTTGGAATATCAAAAGCAGTTGTATCAGCGTTCCAGGGAACAATAAGTACATCTTTTACGCGATAATCAGGCATTATTTTCGACAGTAACAATGCAACATCGTCTTCCTTGTAAACTCTTCGCAACGCAATGACCATAACATTGACAAGAAAACGATTATCTGGCATCAAATTTCCGCTTCCCCCTTGAGTATAGTACTTCACGAATCCCTGTTCTAATTGACCATTTGTGACACAATTTTTTAAAGCTATAACAACATCTTCTCGAAATTTATGGAAAAGAGCTATTTCGTCATTAAATATTTCCAAGGACGTAAATTCCGCAGAAACGAATAATGAAACGCACAAAAAATTGCGAGTGGACATCAAAGTCATGGTGTTATCAGAGTTGTCATTTGGCGACACAAATATATCATTGAATATTTTTTTATGAATCTCCAATGCCCGTTTAAACAATGACTTACAAAATGCTTCCCGTTCTTTGGGCGGCATTGCTTGAATTTCAGCGAGAATTTTTACAGAACGGCGGTTACTCAGCATTTCTTCGAAATTACCCTCATAGAATTTGAGAGAAGAACTTTCCAGAGTTCCCGGGTAAAAAAATTGGTCTGTTCCGTCATAGAGCAATTGATGAATGGAATCTTCAAGCCGTTCTGTTGACAATTGTTTAATGAACCCGTCTATTCGTTCGCGTTGTTCAGGAACTCCCAAATACTCGAACTTTGGGAATAAGGTAGCATTTTTTCCGCTTCTCCACCATACCATAAACAATAAATTGCCGGATAAGACAAGAATGATTGTCCAAACTGCTAAACGTTTTGACGTCAACATAAAAACGTCTCTTTATTTCTATTATTTTTTAACAGTAAAAGTAACCGCCGCTGATATTTGGGGCAACCTCAGAAAACCCTTTCGAGCCAGTACCACCCCCTGATTTTATACGGGGGTATATGTATGCGACATTCTCCAAAACAGTTTTTTTGAAGGATACCTTGAGAAAATTTTACAAACAACATGTGAGGCGAAAAACCTTTTAATGATTATATCGTAACTATTCAGTAGAGCCATAGTTTTGAGTGAGGGCAAGCGAAATTTTGGCATATTCCAATCAAAAACCTGCCCCCTACTGAATAGTTACATTATATACTTCTTGCACTTGAAATTTCGTTTTTCACTGGTGTCGTTATACCGTAAAACCCGGTTTGATCTCCATTCATAAAACCGAAAATTCAAGGGTAATGAATACATTTATTCAAAAACAATTTTTGTGCATCATTTTACGTTTATTTCCCTCATGGAATTGCTTCCGACTCGTTGCCGGAACGAGTGCAGATTGCTTGATAGACGTCGAAATTGATTCTTTGAAGAATAAAATGCACGCTGCCGTCACATGCCGCGACATTGATACCGCCGGGATGTTCACTACGTGCGGCACGGTTCAATACGTCGTCTTTACGGTTGTTAATACGACGCTTGTTGTCGCCGTCATGCGGAACAACATATCCCTGTCCGGCACGATTGACCCAGAAAAACGGATTGTAGCTTTGTTTTTCTATTCTTGTTTTTCCATCAGCATCGGTGGTGACTTTTACGCCAATATGCGACGATTCGAGAAACATTAACGTATTGGAAAGACCGTCTCTGACGTCGGACGGACGTGTGGAACTGTTACAGTAAAATACGCCGTCGGCATTGTCCGGTTCTCGTTCCGGTTTGCCGTGTCCGCCGTTTGCGGAATAATCTTTCTGCGTATTGCGCGGTATTGTTTGTTCTACCGAAGGACAAACGAAAACCGAAGGAATATGCTCCGCCGCGAATTGGTTGGCTGTGTCGCCATCTTCTGCTTTCTCAAAACCGGAACCCGGTCCGCCGTCGAACGTGTAAGCGAGTTTCTCCATGTCGATTTTGTCATAAAGCGCCGTTTGTTCCAGATATTCCAGAATGAAAACGGGCCATCCCATCGAACCGTCATAAATAGTCGTTTGATTTGTATCGGGATCTTCCGGCGTGTCAGTTTGGTCGTTGCCGCTTTCATCGTCGTTGCCAGTGGAGGTTCCGGTGAGAAACTCGCTCAAAACGGAGTTACCCGCCGGGTAAGACCGCATCGAATTTTCAAACGTACTGACTGCCAGCGCCAGTTGTCTGATATTGTTGGAACACTGCGTCCGCCGCGCCGCTTCACGCGCCGCCTGAATTGCAGGAATCAAAAGTGCCATGAGTACGCCAATAATCGCAATCACGACCAAAAGTTCAATCAAGGTAAATGCTTTTCGAGTTGAGGTCATTCTCATTTTAAATCTCCTAAATATTTTGGTGTAGAGAAGGATGAATCAAAAATCTTTTGTTTCCGTTCACGCCGAAATTTTATTTGTTCGCCGATTGACGCTTTACAAAAGCTATATGTCAATCGACGGATAAAAAGTATTAAAGTATTGTGGATATCCGCGTTTTTCGTAAATCCGACATACATAAATACAACTATAGATCCCCAATATTGTCGTTTGAGGAACGATTTGTTGTGTCAATATTAGTTATTTTAATTACTGAAAAAAACTTGTCAACCCACGGCACCATGCAATAAGGTGTGAATTTAAAAACTGTTTGGTAGTAACGAGTTACGACAATTTATCTACGAACAAAAATCTAAAAATACTTTTTTTATCATGTATCCTATTTTTCATCCTAAATGATTCTGTTATAGGGAACTTCTAAAAATCTCATTTTCAACACACGTGACCATTGAAAAATAAAGGCTGAAATAATAAAGCCGTTCGGGTAACAATGCAGTTGCCTAGTACGGACTTATTTGGCTTGAGCAACTGATGTCATTATTTTCTATTGCGCTTTCAAATATGATTCCCCAAAAACGAAATAATCAGAGAATAAAATTCTTATCAATAACCGCATTTCTGGCACCAACAACTCAGTTTCCGGCTTCCCCATTTGCGTTGGCGGCGCTGGATTAGTGATTGCACGTCGCAACAAGATTCAAAATAGCACGATAATGAAGTTTCGCGTCGGTCGGATAAGTCGCATTTTTTCCTGAACCATCGTATCCACGCCGACCTCGGACAGGTTTTTATCGCTCATCATTTTTGTTCTTTGGCAATACGAATCGTCTTTTGAATAGTCAGTTGGAGAAACAGAAGTGAAACCATGCGACGTGTCGGCAATGTCGGCACTCCGTGGTTGGGGTGATACGGGGAATCGTAGTGGCGATCGAACAGGTTCCAATCAACATGCTGTGCGAGCTGGATGATCTCGTGCGTTTCGTAGAGGAAATCGTCGAGACGACGATTGAATATTTCGGACTGACCGGATTGCTGGGGAGATGAAGTGGGACGCATTTCTAGCTTAATTTTGATAAAAGTTGCAAGTTTTTTAATAAAAAACAACGAGAAACGATAAATAACGTTGCAAATTATAACACACATTTGGAGCAAGATATCCATTACTATAGCATTAAAACAATTTTTTCAGAGACGACTAGTTACGATATACTCATTGCACTTGAGTTTTCGGTTTTACGAATGGAGAGCAAACTGGATTGTACGATATAACGACGCCAGTGAAAACCGAAATTTCCAGTGCAATGAGCATAAACAAAATTTATCTCTCAAGCATCTGAAAAATAATTGGGACATGAGAGCCATTGGAAGGCGGAAAGCAGTTTTCCGCAGAAAGACGCCAGAGGACGGAATGCTGATAATCGACAATTGATAATTGTCCCCATGCGTTTTGAGGGGCGGGGGTTTATTCCCATTCAATCGTCGCGGGCGGCTTGGAGCTGACGTCGTAAACGACGCGGTTGACGCCTTGGACTTCGTTGATGATTCGCGTGGAAATACGGCGTAGCACATCATCGGGCATTGGCGTCCAGTCGGCGGTCATAAAGTCGTCGGTGGTAACGCAACGTATCGCAATCGCGTTTTCGTAAGTGCGTCCGTCGCCCATTACGCCGACGCTTTGTACAGGAAGCAATACGACAAACGCCTGCGAAATCGTCCTCTGCAATCCGGCATGTTGAATCTCCTCCAATAAAATCGCGTCCGCCTCACGAATCACCGCCAATCGCTCCGGCGCGACTTCGCCGAGACATCGCACCGCCAGTCCGGGACCGGGAAACGGATGTCGCCAGACTAATGATTCCGGCAAACCGATTTCAAGTCCAAGTTGCCGCACTTCGTCTTTGAACAAATCGCGTAACGGCTCAATCAATTCAAATTCGAGATCGTCGGGAAGTCCGCCGACATTATGGTGCAATTTAATTGTCGCCGCCGGAGCGTCCTCGCTACCGCCGCTTTCAATGACGTCAGGATAAATCGTTCCCTGTGCGAGATATTTGACGTCTTGTATCCGCGCCGCCTCTCTGGAAAACGCGGTGATAAACTCACGTCCGATTCTTCGCCGCTTCTCCTGCGGATCAATCACGCCCGTCAATTCGCCAAGAAACTGCTCCGCCGCCCGAACAACGTGCAAATCGGTTTTGAAGTGACCGGCAAACTCTTGCTCCACGCTCTCGACTTCGCCTTTCCGCATCAATCCGTTATCAACAAGAATACACGAAAGCCGCGAACCAATCGCTTTCGCAAGCAGCGCGGCAACGACCGACGAATCCACGCCGCCGGAAAGTCCGCAAATCACTTTGCCGAAACCGACATGCTCGCGGATTTCCGCAATCATTTGTTCGGCGTAATCGCGCATCGTCCAGTCAAACGAACATTCGCAAATTTCTTTTAGAAAGTTTTGAAAGAGAAGCGTCCCGAACGTCGAATGAACAACTTCGGGATGAAACTGTACGCCGAAAATCGGTTTTGTCCGATGCTGCACGGCACAAATCGGACACGACTCACTCGACGCGAGCAGCTCAAACGCATCAGGAATTTCCGCAACATGATCGCCGTGACTCATCCAAATCTGATGATTCGTCGGCATCCCGCGAAACAATGGACAATTGATTCCGGCGTCGTTCAGAGCAAGCGTTGCGCGTCCGTATTCTCGTTCCGCAGTCGCTTGTACTTTGCCGCCGAGCGAATTTACAGTGAGATGCAGTCCGTAACAAATCCCAAGAATCGGAATCTCCAAATCAAAAATCTCTGGGTCACATTGAAAAGCGTCGCAGTCGTAAACGCTTTTCGGTCCGCCGGAAAACACGATGCCTTTCGGCGCAGCTTTGCGTATTTCGTCCGCCGTAATCGTATGCGGCACGATTTTTGAGAAAACATGGCACTCGCGGATTCGCCGCGCAATCAGTTGTAAGTATTGCGTCCCGAAATTCAGGACGAGAAGGGTTTCATGTTTTTGTTCTAAAGCCATGAGGAAATCAAGGTAAAAAGTAAAAGATAATTGAGGCAAGAAAACGAAACGATGGTTTTTATGTTTTGAAAACTCTTTTTCCTTCCACAGTAATTGGAACTACACAATCAAATCAAAAAATAAGTAATGTTATTTGTGCACAACCCTCAAGTCAATATCTATAATTTTTTATATCAATACCAATAATAACTATCTCTTGTAATTTCCCTACATCATCATTGGTAGAAATAAATTTTAATCGTTGAACAATATTGTTCCAAAAACCTGTTGCCAACACTGGGGATAACGTATCAACATGTCTCATTGCAAGCATCTTATCGCGACAATCAACTATCATCAATTCTGTTGCCATTAACTTATGTGCATTGAACACATCTATCCATTGTTTATTCTCCTCTTCTTTTGAAAAGGGTATATTTTTGTGTATTGTATTTTCTTGGTAATAATTTGCATTGGTAACGGGCATCAAAGTGATATTTGCAACAGGGTACAATGTTCCAGTTTCTGCTTGGTGATTGATTTTGAACATCATATCTTTGGCGTTTTCAATCCCTTTAACAAATAGTTCCATCGTACTTTGTGCAAATGTGAGTCCGGGAATCGCCCACGATACGTAATGAACATGTTTTCGAAACAGATTATCTTGATATGGATAATCCAAACCATCTAATACTTCGGTAATACGAAACATTGTATTTTCTCCTATAAAAATCTCTAAAACTTCAATTTTGGACAGAGTAATTTTTATGAATACATCGTTTTTAGCTTTAATTTTTTGAAAAAAGATGGATGTTTTTAGAACAACTTCTTCACATTAATTCTGTTCACAGCCAACGATTTTTTCTATTTCCGTAACAAGCTGCGGCAATCCGACACGTTCAATTGTTGTGCCGAAACGTTCTTTTGGGACGCCGTGTTCCACGTACCATTGGATTATTGCGTCCACGAGACGGAATAAAATGTTTTTGTCGCGGATAGCAAACAGGAAGCGGTCGCCCCAACGCGACGTTTTGCCCGCCATTCCACCGACAAAAATGATATAATTTTTTCCTTCTCCCATCACGCCGAGATCGTTTTCCTGCGGTTTGGAGCAACAATGCGAACAACCGCACACTGCGATTTTAAACTTGTGCGGCAGGTTGTTTCGATTGCCGAATTGCTCGAACAAATCGGCGGCGAGTTGTTGCGTATCAATGTCGCTGAATTTGCAATACGTGCCGGGACAAGCGGTAATGCTTCGCACGCAACGTCCGCTTCTCGCCGGTTCAAGCGGCGACGTCTCAAGAGATTTTCTCAATGCCGCGAGTTTAGCGTAAGGCACGTGCGGGATTTCCGCTCCCTGACGAGTTGTCAAATGTATCGTGCCGTTTCCGAAACGGTCTGCCAATGCGGCAATACTGCGGAATTTTTCCGGCGTCATCAACCCGCCGACCACGAGAAAACGGACAGAAAAATGCGTTCTGTTTTTCTCGGCGAAAATGGCGGACTCTTTTAATTCAGCAATTTCCGCGTCGGAAATCACAATGTCGCCGGGCTGTTTTGTCATTGTTACGTTCTGATGGAAACTTCATGTCTTTTACAAGCGTTTCAATATAACAGTTTTCCGCAAAAAATCTAGTATACTCGTCATACTTGAAAATTCAGCTTTCGTTACAAGATATTAAGGAACAAGAAAGACTTTTGGAACATGACGAACGATAAATGCTGCATTAAAAAACAAAATCTTAAGTGTGAGAAGTCTGTTGGCTGCTTTTACTCCCCCTATTGCCAAATTCATATTTTGGAGTAAATTGTTACATTGTTACATGGTATTATGTACGAAAATGTTGTTGCCAAGTACTGTTGCTTGGCGAAATAATCGAGTAAGATTTTGCGTAACTTATGTGGGAATCGAGTTTTAGAATGGCACTGAATAAAGAGGAAAAGCAGGCACTCATTAGTCAATATCAACGTTCGGGAAATGACACTGGTTCTGCGGAAGTCCAGGTTTCGATTTTAACAAAAAAAATCAATATTTTGACTGATCACCTTCGAGGTAACAAAAAAGACCATGCCGGACGGCGCGGACTCCTGATGATGGTCAGTCGGCGGCGACGGCTGTTGGATTTTCTGAAACGAACTGCTCCGCAAAAATATGTAAACGTAATTCAAAGTCTTGGTATTCGTAAATAAATTGACTCAGAAAAATCATTGCATAAAGAATGGGAGCCAATATAAATAATTTAGAAGTTATTATATTGGTTCAGTTTGCGCAAAATATCGAACAGTTGGTAGCTGGTAGAGTTATGTTTTGTTTGTGTAATTTTTTACAGTTAGATTGGTACATTCTGTATTTGCATAAACCGTTGTCTTTTATTATATGATGCGGCGTCTTGAGTTGTGTGTTTCATTTTGAAAAATGCCGAATAGCTGGTTTCTTTCAAAAGCGTTTTCAGAAAATCCTGAGAAAGATTTGCTGTAAGTATTAAAAAGATGGTATAATACGCAAATCTTCGATTTTTTGTTGGCAAAATACTTGATTGTTTTGTAAGGTTACAGTTGTGTGCAAATATAGTAAGTGTTGTTTATAGATTTATTAAAGGAAAGAAAAAATAGGTAGGAACATTGAATAAAATTCGAGTTGAACGTCAAATTGGAAGTCGTGTACTTTGGGTTGAAACAGGCGAATTGGCAAAACAGGCAGCCGGTAGTTGTCTTATTGGTTATGGAAATACGGTCGTTCTTTGTGCCGTCACAACCGGAGTGGCGAAACCGGGAGCCGATTTTTTCCCGCTCACGTGCGATTATCGGGAACGTGTTGCCGCTGTCGGAAAGTTTCCCGGCGGATTCGTCAAACGAGAAGGAAAACCGACTCTTAAAGAAGTTCTCACCGCACGGCTTCTTGACCGCCCGATGCGTCCATTATTTCCGGCACAATTTCATAATGAAGTGCAAATTAACGCACTGGTTCTGGCAAGCGACAAAACAATTGATCCCGATACAATTGCGATGAACGGCGCATCGTTTGCAACACAAATTTCACCGCTTCCATTTCATGGACCGTTAGCGTCTGTGCGTCTTGCTCATATTAATGGGCAATTTATCGTTTTTCCTGATTTTGAACAGTTGGAACATAGCGATCTCGACTTGATTGTGTCCGGCAACGTGGATTCGGTTCTGATGATTGAAGGATTTGCCCGTGAAATGCCGGAAGCCAAGATGTATCAATCTATTATGAAAGCGCATGAATACATCAAACAGATTTGCGAATTGCAATTGGAATTGACGGAAAAAGTGCAGCCGGAAAAAATGAAATTTGTGCCGGTTTCACACGAACATATTTTTAACTTGATCAAGGAAAAATATTACGATGAATTTTGGCAGGCAAAACGCACCGAAGGGAAACTCGCACGATACGAAGCGTGCGCGGCGGTAAAAGATCGTGCTCGCGCGGGATTTTTTCCCGACAGTGAAACTATACCGGCATTGCTCGGTCCAGTGGATGTGCCGGTTGATTTAGAAGAAAGTGGCGAAAATGAAGAAAACTCGCCTGTTTCCGAAAATAATAATTTTTCGGTATTGGACGCAGATTTATTTGAAGTGACGTGGCATGAATTTGAAGAACGTGTTGTGCGCGATCAGATTCTTGCCGGAACTCGTGCAGATGGTCGAACTACCAAAGACGTGCGCGATATCGAATGCCGTGTCGGAGTTTTGCCTTGTGTGCATGGTTCGGCATTATTCCAACGCGGTGAAACGCAAGCGTTGATAACGGTTACACTTGGTACATCGCGCGACGAACAAAAAGTTGATGGAATTTTCGACGAATATTCAAAAAAATTCATGCTCGACTATAATTTTCCGTCCTATTCGGTGGGTGAATGCCGTCCGAATCGTGGACCTGGACGGCGAGAATATGGTCACGGCGCGCTTGCGGAACGAAGCGTCAAGCCGGTTTTGCCCGATCCAGAAGATTTTCCTTATACGATTCGTGTGATTTCGGATATTCTTGAATCGAACGGTTCCAGTTCAATGGCGACTGTTTGCGGTTCAACGCTTGGTCTCATGGCGGCGGGCGTTCCGATCAGTAATCCAGTTGCCGGAATTTCTGTCGGCTTGGTAAAAGAAGCGGATGACCGATGGGTATTGCTGACCGACATCATAGGCGACGAAGACCATTACGGCGATATGGATTTCAAAATTGCCGGAACGCAAAACGGAATTACCGGCATTCAACTCGACTTGAAGATTGACGGAATTAGCCCGGAAATCATTATGGCGACCATTAAACAATCGCGCGAGGCACGCATTCATATTTTACGGAAAATGCTTGCCGCAATTCCGCGTCCGGCGGATGATATTTCCGCAACTGCACCACGTCTCTTCAAAACGCAGATTGATCCTGAAAAAATCGGTTTGCTCATTGGTCCCGGCGGAAAAACGATTCGCGGAATCCAAGATACAACCGGTGCATCAATTGACATTGAAAACGACGGTACTGTCTTCATTTCGGCAAATAACGAAGAAAGTGCGTCGCGTGCGTTGACTGAAGTAAACCGTTTAACTGCGTCGGTAGAAATCGGCAAGATCTACGAAGGACAAGTGATTAGCGTTAAAACTTACGGTGCGTTCATTGAGATTTTGCCGGGACGCGACGGGCTGTGCCATATTAGCGATATTGCCGACGATTACATTGAAAACATCAACACGATTTGCAAAGTCGGCGACCGAATGCTCGTGAAAGTGATGACTGTAGATGAACAAAACCGGATTAAATTGAGCCGTCGGGAAGCGTTGCGGGAACTTCAACCGAAATAAATCTCGCCGTGAGTTTTGTGATCCACAAAAATTAACTAATAACTCATGTTACGCATGAGCGATTAACATTCAGGAAACGTAACTATTCAGTCGCTCAAACCAAATAAATCCGTATAGGACAACGGAATAGTTACCGTCAGTTTTACCGGAACATATTATTGCCGCCCTTATTTATCAACTTCCCCTTTTTTCATTAGTAGCCCGAATCGCGCCAACATACGCCCTTACTCCCTTCTTTTTCGTTCTATTTGGTTTGGTAACAATCCATGATCTAAAACATAAGGGCGCGATTGGGGGCTATGTCGGCTACTAAAGGAAACTTGATAAATTAAGGGCTGCAATAGTAAAATCTTTCGGATAACTATTCAGTTGCCCACCCCAAATAAATCCGCACGACAACAGGGTAATTACTACAAAGCTCCTCAATTTCCTTTGATATGAAAAATATCAAATTTATAGGTATTTTACGTTGAAAAATGCCAAGTGAAATTGCATGATTTTGCACTAGGAACGTTCATAATTTTTTTTCTGCCGCTCTTGCCGACAATCAAAAGTGTGCAATAATAGGGCATTGTTTGATTGTGGTTACTTAACCAGTGTCGTAACAAGAAGTTACAGCAAGCAAGTATCACAACCGTAATGGCGTTGTGTGATTGTGCGATAACGTTTTTCTTAATCTTTCAATAACTTTGGTTTTTGGGGCAGGTCAAAGAGTATGTCTCTCATTATACAAAAATTCGGCGGTACCAGTGTTGCCAATACGCAAAAAATTCTCGCGGCGGCACGTAAGGCGATTCGTGCAGCAAAAGAAGGTCATAAAGTAATTATGGTTCTCAGCGCGATGGGAAAAACAACAGACGATTTAATCGCTTTGGCAAAACAGATTACAAATCGCCCGTCCACCCGCGAAATGGATATGCTCATGGCAACCGGCGAACAAGTAACGATCTCTTTGATGGCAATCGCTCTTGAGTCGCTCGGTTATCAAGCGGTCAGCTTCACCGGAACGCAAATCGGAATTTTGACCGACAACGCTCACACCAAAGCGCGTATCCGCTCGATTTCAACGGAAACAATGCGGCGCAGTCTCAACGAGGGAAAAATTGTTATTGCCGCCGGTTTTCAGGGCGTCAACGAAGACGGCGATATCACGACGCTCGGACGCGGCGGTAGCGACACGACAGCGGTAGCGTTGGCGGCGACTCTCGGCGCGGATGCCTGCGAAATTTATACCGATGTGGATGGCGTGTATTCGACCGACCCGCGTCTTGTTCCCGAAGCAAGACAGTTAGACCGCATTAGTTACGACGAAATGCTCGAAATGGCAAGTCTTGGCGCGGGCGTGATGCACAGTCGGTCGATTGAATTTGCGAAAAAATATCATGTGCCGGTTGTTGTGCGGAACAGCGCAAGCGATACGGCGGGAACTTGGATTGTCGATACGCCCGAATCGCCGACAGAACCGGTTTGCGGGGCGGCGTTGGCAAAAGACGAAGCGCGCGTCACTTTGGTCGGCTCGCCGGATCGTCCGGGCGTGGCGATGGCGTTGTTCACGGAAATTGCCGACGCGAAAATCGCGACCGATATGATCGTGCAAAATGTCAGTAGCGAAGGACGAACCGATATTTCGTTCACGGTCGTTGAAGACGACTTGCCGCAAACGATGGACGTCGTGAAAAAAGTAGCGGAAAAAATCGGTGCGTTGGGTGTGGAAACCGATTTGGGCGTTGCGAAAATTTCTGTTGTCGGTCTTGGTATGGAAAAACAACACGGCGTGGCGCGGCGGATGTTCCGGTCGCTTGCGGATCGCGGTATCAATATTTCCATGATTACGACCAGCGAAATCAAAATTTCCGTACTTGTCGATCAGTCCAATTCGCTGAACGCTTTGCAAGCGGTGCATGAAGCGTTTGCGCTGCATGTCAAACCGGACGACGCGCAAGGACCTGTGATTCTCAAGTCCGGCGAAAAAAAGTCGCCGGACAAATTGGAAGGAGAATATCTTTCCCGCCTGACCGGCATGGAAGACACGATTATCGAATCGATTACATTAGACGCTTCGCAGTCGCGGATTACGTTAAACGGCGTGCCGGACGTGCCGGGACTTGCCGCGAATGTGTTTGAACGAATCGCCAAAGACGCGGTTATTGTCGATATGATTGTGCAAAGCGTCGGGCGAAGCGGATTGGCGAACATCAGTTTTACTGTGCCGCGCGACCAACTGCAAACGGCGATTGTCACGTCAACCGAACTGTCGCAAACCCTGAAAAGCAATCCGCCGACCCACAACTCGAAAGTAGCAAAAATCGTCGTGCGCGGCACCGGCTTGCGAAGTCATACCGGCTTGGCGTCACGGATTTTTCGCACGTTATCCGGCGAAGGCATTAACGTCACCATCATCAACACCGGCGAGAGAAGTATCAATGTAACAGTCGGTGACGAACAAGGCGTCAAAGCGTGCGAATTGCTCAAAAACGAATTTGCGAAAGATACGCTATAAAAGAGAGCGACTTGAAAGAGATAAGCACGTAGGAGCAACCTTGGGTCTGCCCATGATTTAGGGCGGATGAGTAAGAAACAAAGAGCGAACGCAAGGTCTGCCTCTACACATTGTCCCTTGGAAGCACGAGGGATAATTGGAACTATGAGGTAGCGGTTTTCTGTTCTTTTTCGCAGTAAAATATTCACAGCGATTAAAATTTATGTAAAACGCCTCCTAATTTCTTAAAATGTTTGTCAAAATATTTCAAACGTTCCAAATGTCATGTTTTGTAAGGTACATTTATGGTGAAAAATTTCTCCAAAATTCCCTTTACCTGAACGAGAAAACATGATTGGTTTCTGTAAAAAACGTCGCCGCGAAATGGTCGATCTTCAAGAGTATTTCCCTCGTGAAAAAAACGGAGGAAAGCTGTTCTTTTGGTCGGCAAATGAATCGGATAATCAAACGGCGTTTGCCGCTCGCGAGCCGTTTTTTTCGGCGGAATGGGATCAATGTCTTGTTATCATGCAAGGCATATGTCATCCCGGCGGCGTTGCGACGCCGAATTCAATTCAGCATTTTTTGAACGATTTCCTACGTCGTTATCGCGAATCGGGCGAGTTTCCGGCTCCACAGCACGACGGCAGTTACACGATTTCTATTTTGGACGGCAAAAACGGGAAAGCGTTTTTGTATCGTCATTTCGTCGGCGGTTCGTTCACGTATTACACGATGACCGATGACGGCTTGTTCTGGAGCGACAACTTTTGGAAAACCGTTCAAACACGGCGGTCAGATAAACAATTGCACGAAGAAATGCTGCCGGTTTTGTTCTTGGGACGTTACCCGACCGGCAATCAAACGCTTATTCAAAATGTGTTTCGCTTGTCGCCGGGGGAGTTGGTTGCATTTGACGGCGACGCCTTTTATGTCAAACAAATAACGACGTTGAAAGATTTTGTCGAATCGCATAAAACCGATGAAAAAGAATCCATTGAGCGGATTGAAGTGGTAACGACGGAAATTTTGCACGATTGGGGACAACTTCATCCGAACACGGTCAATCTTCTTTCCGGCGGCGTGGACAGCACGTATTTGCAAATTCATTGGAATGATGAATGGTCTTGCATGTCGGAGCAAAAACCGTTGAGCGCGTGCGTTTGGCTGGATCATCCGTTTGTGAAAGGCGATCTCAATTACGCAAATTCTGCGGCGGAGTTGCTTCAAACGGAACACATCACCGTTCAGCAACCGGAACTTTCGCCGGAGCAAATGACGGAAATTATCGGACGTAACGGCGAATTTCCGAATCACGTTCAATCCTTTTATTTTGATACGCTGGCGAAAGGACTCAAGGAACTTCACATTGAAGCGGGAATGATCGGCGAAGGTGCGGACGGTTTATTTGGAAACGGTTTGCAAGATACGATTCGTGAAGCGATCAAATGGCGAGAGCGTTTGCCTTCGCAAACGTTGCGAAGAATTGCGGCGTTTGGCGCCGAAAAACTCGGGCATGAGTATGCGGCGGAAAACATTCGTACAGCTCAAATCATCGATCAACTGGAAAATCCGCACCATCCGGTCAATCAAGCTGCCGTATTTACGGATTATCCAACCGTGTTCGCATGTTTTGGAGAATCGACGGTTCGGAACGCGGTGGATTATAAGTTAAACTTGCTGCAAGCGATTGGCGTGCCGGACGATTCGTTGCATTTTCAATGGTCGCTTGCCGCCGGTTATTATTGGGAAGCTGTTGTTTCGGCGTCCTATTGGTCGAAATTGTTTGCGGAAAACGGGCTGGCGATGTGTACGCCGTACTTGGATTCGCGGTTGATTCGCGCGGCGTTGAACATGGATTTGAAAACGCATTTTCCGCCGCATCAGCCGAAAAGAATTTTGAAACAAACGCTCCTGCGGCATATTCCGCCGGAGTTTGTCAATCGTCCGAAACTTGGATTTGGACAACCGATTTTTGAATGGCTCTCGCTCGGCGGCGTACTTCGAGAACGTGCCGAATCCATCCGCACCACCGGTTGGTTCAGCGAATCCACTAAACAAACGTTGCTCAAAAAACCGAATTGGTTTCTCTGGACAATGCTTTGTTATGACATTTGGTATGATGTTTTTTTTGGATAACCGTTCACGAGTATTTCTATGGTTCATCTTCGTTAGCATTTTAAAAGCGGACAAATTGCTACAATAATAAAGAGTCAAAATGTCCGCCAGAGATATATTATATCACATGCTTGGAATTCGTGGATATCAAGTGATTAAAAACCACGAAACGGTAACATACGGTTTCCGAGATCTCGAATTTTTCAAACTTAAAACCCTCGCTCTACATATAACGCAAGGTATGAACTTGCCGGATGAACTCAATTAAATATCAAAGCTGGATCGTAATTTTATTCAGTGTGAAACCAATGTACCTATTCAGTCGATCCAACCACATCAATCCGTGCTGGACAATGGAATAATTACAACGAATTTTCAAGTGTGAGAAGTATATTTGCTTTCAAGCCATAAATGATTTTTCTGAATGAGTTTTCCAATTCCGGGACAGTTTCAATATGGACTCCTGAAAGTACGACTTTACCTTGACCGTAGGGAGCAAGAATAATAGTCGG
>JAIRYX010000289.1 GCA_031267635.1 Planctomycetaceae bacterium | reverse complement strand
GAACCCTCTTTCTTCCATTTTATATTTTGACGCAGTATAATAAAGTAGCGGGCATATTATGATAATTTGTTAAAAATAAAATCGAAATCTGGGAATCTTTATGGCGATCTTATTCTGTGTACTCTGTGTGATCTGGGTTCTTATCGGGGCTGTGACTGCACCAATCGCGTTCTTTATGCTGATGTGTGTGTTTTCTCGATTGAAACAAATCAAAGAAAACTTGTACCAGCAAGACGATATATTGAATCAATTGCAACAGCTTTGTGGGGCGCTTCGTAAAAAACTTGATGAACAGGAGAAAGCATTCCGCCTGTTGCAGCTTCAACAGCAACACAAGCCGGATTTTACCGAAACGGTAACCGTACCGGAAACAACGATCATCGAACAAACGGCACCGCAATACGTTGTGTTGCCAGAACACGTTGAGTCAATCATCACCGCATCTCTTGCAGAAGAGTTTACGGAACCAAGATCGGAACAATCAGCAGAACCCGATAGGGCAACGGCGGTGAAAAAACCGGTGGAAACATTTTTTGAACCGGCAGTTTTCCAGCAAATTAGCAAACCGCAAGCGACAAATGCGGCAAGTTTCGTGACAGTAAATGCCCCTCATGCAGCAGCAGAAGAAGAAGCGTCCGAAATAACACGACAATTTGTGCCGCCATCCGTTACGCCGGTTTATCAATTTACGCCGTCTGATAATCTGGAAACAACACGTTCACAATCAACGGCTGCACAACCTGTCGTACTGAAAACGCAAAACTCCGCTGCTCAAAAACAAGACCGTTCACCATGGTTGTCGTTGGAATTGCTGATAGGTTTGAAAGTTATGCCTTGGGTCGCAATGGGGCTGTTCGTTTTGTTTGCGACGCTTTTTATTCAATATGCTTTTACGCAAGGTTGGATTACCAATGTTCACAAGGTAGCGGCGATGGGATTATTTTCCTCCGTTTTGCTTATTGCGGGAAAATTCTTTTCACTCCGAAAAATGCGATACTTTTCCATCTCGCTAACGACCGCCGGAATTACCATTGCGCTGTTGGCGGGTTATAGTTCTTATGGATTTTATTCGTTGATTCGTTCTGATGCGGCAATGGTCGTCATGTCGGCGGTGGTTATCGGCGCATTTCTTCTTTCGTGGCATTACACTTCACGATTGCTCGGTATTATGTCGATTCTCTGCGGTCTTGCCGTGCCGATTCTGCTTCAGTCAAGCGTCGATCATTACAATGAGTTTTTCTCGTACCTTGTGTTGCTTAATGTCGGAACGATTGTGTTAATCAATCTGATGAAACGTCCGCCAATTGCCATTCTCGCGTTTGTCGGAACGCAGGTTGAATTTTGGCTCTGGTATCGCACAAGTTTTTATGTCGATAAATTGCCAAGCGTTTTGATTTTTCAATCGGCGTTTTACCTGTTGTATTTGTTAGATACAAGTCTTGCCGCGCTTCGTCCGAAACAGCGAGCAACATGGGACGACGCACTACGCGCGATTGTCTCGCCGATTTTATTTTACGCTCTATCATGGTACTTGCTGGAACAGAGCTTACCGGCATTTACGTATCGCTGGATCGGCTGGATCACTTTCGGTTTTGCCGGACTTTATGCTTTGTTTGCCCTGCTTTATTCGCGGCGTTTGAGGAAAATTCGGTCGCGAGGTAACAAGGAAGAACGCCAAATTTACTGGAGCGGCGGACCGGCAGCGGCAACCGTTATGTCTCTTTCGTTTCTGGCTCTTGCCATTCCGCTACAATTTAGCAGTAACATGATCGGCGTTGCATGGATATTTTCCGGTGCGGCTCTTTGGTGTATCGGCAATCGTGTTGCCAACCGGACATTCGTCAATATGTCGGTTGTCTTTCTTGTTCTGGGAACCGGACGCACAGCTTTCGATCTTCTTTTTTCACGGAATGATTTCAGCCGCGAAATACTTTTGAGACCGTTATGCAACGATTACGCTTTGCCAATATTTTGTGCCGGTGTTATGATGTGTATGGCGTGCGTGTTTGTCGATTCCGTTCTGAAAAATCTTAAAGCACCGTTTCTGGACAAACAAAAGGAATGGCTGCAACTCTCCGAAGAAAAACGTCGCCGGTTTTCACCGCTTTACCGTTTCATTCATGATAACTTATTCAATGAGTGGAAAATACGGGCGGATTTCAATGTTCGACTTGGGGATACCGGACTGTTAATGATAGTGATCATTCTTTCCGTTGAAACATTTGAGTTTTTCCGAATGCGCCCCGACGATTTCTTTAAACCGGCTTTACAAGGGATGTACGCACTGACGGTGCTTTGGACATTGATTGGTTTTATTGTTCTTTTTACCGCATTTTTGCGTCAATCTTTCCGTCTTCGGATGATCGCGTTTCTATGTTTTGCCGTAACCGTCGCAAAAATCTTTTGCGGCGATATTTTGTCGCGTCTGACATTGGGCTTGAATGTCATACCGATTGGCAATTCGTGTTCGCTCGTGATTTTCGGCGTTTCAATAGCGTTGCTGACATTGCCGGCGATTGCAAATTATTTTCATTACCATCAACTGAAAAACAATCCTTCCGATACTGTTTCTGATTCGCGAAATATTTCACAAATATTTGCGGCTTGCGGCGGACTGACATTGTTTATTGTCGCGTCAATGGAATGCTGGTATTATTTCGTCAAATATCCGTTACCGTCTGATATTATCGTTGCCGCTGAACAGAATGAAGTAACAACATACTTTTTCGCAAGAGCGTCGCTTTCCGTGCTTTGGGGAATCGTTGCCTGCGCCGTTCTCATTACCGGAATCAAACGGCACAACCAAATCGTCCGTTATGCCGGTTTGGGAATCCTCACATTAACGGCAATGAAAATACTTGGCGGAGAAATCCACCCGCGACCGGAATATGTCTTAACTTGTATCAATCCATATTTCCTGACGATCTTGATACCATGCCTTGTTGCGGTGTTCTTTGCCGTTTGGATAACCCGTATTCGTCCGTCCGAATCGCAACAGGAACGCGATAGTTTTTGTTGCGCGGGGATTATCGGACTGTTGTTCCTGATTATTAGTTCATCACAAGAAATTTGGTATGTTACGCTTTTGCAAAGTTCAACGCTCGAATCTTTATTTCATTTTGAAAGCAACGATGAAAACTTGTATTTCCTTTCGCGCACGGCGTTGACCGCGTTTGGAACGGTTTGGGGAATCGTACTGTTTGCCATCGGCATGACGCAACGCTCGTTGGTTTTGCGAATCTTTGCGGCGTTGATTTTTATTGTTACGGCTGGCGGAATTTTGGCAATGCAATTATTCCAAAGACCGCATGTTATTCAAACAACGCTCGCCAATCCCTACTTTCTGCCGATTCTGTTTTCTACGGTAACGATCATGTTTTCCGCCGTTTGGGGAACGCGGCTAAAACCGGTTGCTCACAAGAATGAACGGCGTTTTTTAACCGCGATAGGAATCGGCGCTCTTGCGATTCTTTGGGGTGCGCTCACGGTCGAATGTTTCGCGTATTTCCGCATTCATACCGAACTCAATAAGATATTCGTTGCCAATGCCGCCGTTACGATTTTTTGGACAACGTTTGCGGTGCTTCTCGCTCTGTTGGCGCGGGCAGCGCAATCGAAAGTTTTGCATTATGTTTCGTTGTCGCTGACTGTCATTACGCTGCTGAAAGTGTTGCCTTACGAACTGCCGTCTCGTCCCGGCGATTTCGGAACGCTACTCAATCCGTTTATGATTGCGATGGCGTTTCTTTCGCTGGTACTGATGACGCAGGCGGTTGTTGCGGTACGGATTCAGCCGGTGAAAAATACGGCGGAACGGCAAATTCTATTCGCATTGGGAATGATAGGATTGACGCTTCTTTGGATTGCGCTTTCCGATGAATGTTTTGTGTATTTCCGACAGCGTTTTGCTGGAAATCCGTTGTTTATCGCTTATTCGTCGCTGACCGCGTTTTGGACAATTTTTGCTGTTATTTTGTTGCTGATTGCGCAGTCCTTCGATTCAAAATCGCTTCGGATTGCGTCGGTTGTACTCTTGTGCGTCACCTTTTTTAAAGCGATTCCGCTTGAACTGCTGAAACGCCCCGGCGATCTTTCACCATTGTTTAATCCGTTCATGCCGACGCTTTTGCTTCTTTCGTCTGCGATGATAGCGATTGGAATTTATGCCGCCGGACGTACCAGAAACGATTCTCCCAACGCGGGCTGGCGTTCGCTCATCAGCACGGAACGATTGATGGGACAAACGCTTGCTTTTGCGGGGCTGGCATTGCTTTTCGTCAGCGCGTCCATTGAATGTCACGAGTCAATCCGGTCGCAACTTGGAACCGATCAAGCCGCATGGCTCGCACAGACGTCGATTTCGATCTTATGGTCGGTTTTTGGCGGCATACTGATTTTCATTGGATTTGTTTGGCGTTCGGCGTCGCTACGCTGGGTTGCGATTGCCTTGCTTGCTGTCACCGCATGTAAAGTCATCACCAGAGACATGGCAGGTTTTGATCACGTTTACCGTATCATTGCGATTTTTATCCTCGCCGTTGTGCTGATGGTTGCCGCTTGGGCTTACCAGAGTTTCAAAGCCCGCATTCAAAAGTGATTGTTGTTTCCGAAGCCAATGACGCCGAAAAATATGACTATTGTCGATCTGCTTGATAAAATTCCCTGTAACTATTCAGTAGAATGTAAGTCATTTGGAATCATTTCGATAGGAGGAATGAGTATTTCGTATTGTTCAACCTCATTTTCACCTCGTTTTCTTAACAAAACAACCTCAGTAGCAAGACGGTTTCCTAAAAATCAACCTCATTACCTCATTATTTCTTTTTGAATGAGGTAATGAGGTTGGTTTTGGAGAGGATTCATTGGGCTACTGAGGTTGTTGTGTTAAGAAAATGAGGTGAAAATGAGGTTTGCAACACAAACAGTTGCTCGTTTCATAGTAACAATGCTTAAAACCGACTGAATAGTTACAATTCCCTTCGTAGCCAACAACGGCCTCGATCTGCATCCCTCTTCCCTTATTTTGCGTTTAGTGTTGAGGACGTCCGTGATCTAAAAAATAAAGACATAAGAGCGAGTTCGGAAGCGTTGTTGGCTGCGAAGGGAAACTTGGTAAATAAGAGTCGCCATGGTCAAGCCGTTCGAGTCATTCTACAGTTGCCCGATGCGGATTTATTTGGCTTCGGCGATTGAATCGTTGTCTAAATTGTTTATGGATAATGGTTTAGAGACACGCTCCAGAGCCGTTGGCTCATGAGCCGGAGCCGTCGTGGTGTACCGCAGAGCCGCCGTGGTGTACCCCAGAGCCGCCGTGGTACACCCCAGAGCCGCCGTGGTGTACCCCGGAGCCGTCGTGGTACACCCCAGAGCCGCCGTGGTACACCCCAGAGCCGTTGGGATAAGTCCCAGAGCCGTTGGGACAAGTCCCAGAGCCGTTGGGATAAGTCCCAAAGCCGTTGGGATAAGTCCCAGAGCCGTTGGGATAAGTCCCAGAGCTGTTGGGATAAGTCCCGGAGCCGTTGGGACAAGTCCCGGAGCCGTTGGGATAAGTCCCAGAGCTGTTGGGACAAGTCCCAGAGCTGTTGGGACAAGTCCCAGAGCCGTTGGGATAAGTCCCAGAGCCGTTGGGATAAGTCCCAAAGCCGTTCGGATAAGTCCCAGAGCCGTTCGGATAAGTCCCAGAGCCGTTCGGATAAGTCCCGGATCTGTCGGGACATGTCCGATATGTCTCAGCAGTTTCGAGTTGCGGAAATTGAAACAGGAAACGTCTTTGAACCAAAAGAAGATTTGGAAAGTCCTGCTGTACCTTGCGTTTTCATTTTTTGCTTTCCAACATTCCCATATCTTTCAGCCAGCCGGTGAGCAACGTGTCCCAATCGGCGGCACGTCCGCTGCGAAGTCCGTAGCCGTGTCCGCCTTTGACAAAAACGTGCAGTTCGCACGGCACGCCGACTTCTTTCATCGCAATATAAACCCGTGCGCTGGCGGCGGCGCGGTTTACGTCGTCGTTCGCAACCGAAATGAAAACCGGCGGCATATCTTTTCGGATTGTCATTTCTTTGGAAATTTTCACATCGGCATTAAATTCTTTTTCGTCGTCCATCATGTACGCCGGATAAATCGGCATAACAAAATCAGGACGCGCGCTCAATTCGTCCGCCGCATCAATGGGATCGTAAACTTTTTCATCAAAATGCGTCGCAGTCATCATCGTAAGATGTCCGCCTGCCGAAAACCCCAATACGCCGATTCGATTGGGATCAACATTCCATTCCTTCGCGTGAGAACGAATCAAACGGATTCCTCGCTGCGCGTCCTGAAACGCCGGAAGATGTTTCGGCAATCCCTCGCGTCTTGGCACGCGGTATTTCAGAACCGCCGCCGTTACGCCGATTGAATTGAAATACTGCGCGACTTCCGTTCCTTCATGTTCATACGCCAAGATGCCGTACCCGCCGCCGGGACAAACCATGACGCACGCGCCGGTTGCTTTTTCTTCCGGCGGCGCATAAACAGTCAGTGTCGGCTCGCTCACATTGGAAATCCGCAGCACATCATTTGCGTTAGCGGGCGGCGTTGAAACTTCGGCGGGGATGTTCCCTTTTTCACCGGGCGCGGTTCCGTTCCAAAGATTGATTTGTGCTATCGGTTTGCTCAATTTCAGATACGGTTTCGACGGCGACGGCTTTTGTGAAAAGGCGTCGCGGAGTGTTGTTGAAGTCAGCGTTACAGTCAATAACGCCAAAAGAGATACGGTCAAAAATCGTTGCGTCATGTTGTTCCTTTATTTTTTAAAAGGTTAAAGTTGTGGAAAAAACGAGATATAGATTATAACGAATTATTTGAGAAATCTCCAGATTCTCTCGAAAGATAATTTTTCAAAAACGCTCTTGACATGAAATGTGGCGGCATGTAGAATAATGAAAGAGTGTAAAAATATCGTTATGAAACCATGACACGCAAATATTTTCAACAACATCGTGTTTGTCAGCTTTTACTGCTCCAATTTATCTTTTGGGCGGTTTGCGGTCAAGGTTTGCATCTTTGGGGACATTCCGATTATCATTCTCATTCTGAAGTCCGGCAAAATTCTCTTGATTCGCATGCGGATCATTTGCTATCTTCTTCCGAAACGCACGACAGCGAACATTGTTCGGTTTGTTCGTTTTATCAATCGTTGCAAAATACGTTTTTCGTTCTTGACGCCATCTTGAACGAAACGGCGTTGTCGGAACATCAAGCGTTTTCAGAAAATCGTTTGTCTGTTTTTGATGGCATTGCAGGTCTGTTTTTACGAGGTCCGCCTTCTCTTTCCTGATTTGATTCTTTTTCAAATTCAAGCGGAAATTTGTTTTGTATTTGCGTAGGAGTATCTCTGCGCCAATTTACGCTTGTCCTACAGATTCGTCTTAAAAAATGATCTCTCTATATTTAACGTTTTTTGAAGAGTATTACTATGTCAAAAGATTTTGATAGGACATTAACCGGCGTTGGCTACCGAGGGTTGCGGACTCGTGCCGGATTGCGGCGTTATCTCGAAATCAACGGCGCTGCATTAGTTTCGATTTTACTTGGTTTGATTGGCGTGGCGGTGTTTTTTACGCTGCAAGCCATTGTGATACCGATTATCGGCTTGCTGATCGGACTTTGGGCGTTGTATCGACATCTTGATTCTCCCAAAGAAGTCGGCGGATTTTATCTTGCCATTGCGGGAATCAGCATTTCAATCGCTACGGCTTTCGGCGGAACCGGCTATACGCTCTGGAACTATTTTTTTTCCGTGCCTCGCGGCTATACAGTCGTTGATTTTGCGGAAATGAAATTGACCAAAGACGGAAAAATACAGAATAAAATCGCTGAACTTGGTCGCCAAAACAAAAAAGTATTCCTCAAAGGATACATGTATCAAGACCGGATGCGAAGCGGACTTGTTCATTTTGTCCTGGTTCGCACGGTGGCGCATTGTAAGTTTTGTTCACCGTTTCAAAATCCGGCGGACATGATCGACGTTTCGATTGTCAACGGTCAAAAGGTGAATTACCGCACCGCCGCCGTTCATGTCGGCGGGACGCTTTTTGTCAATGAAAATTTTACTCATGGAGAAATGCCGTATCATATTGAAGCGGACGTGTTTCGATGACAAAAGATTTTATCATCAAATGATTATAATTTTTTGACTTATAAATCTCGTGAACTCAAGGGTTCGTTGTTAGAAGTCTCTTTATAGTTTTAGTATTGGAAAATACTATTTATTTTTTGAAAACAATGTTTTTAAATTCCGTTTATCATCATGCTTGAACTCAAAAATTTGAAAAAATCTTACACGGAACCGGACGGCGGCGAACTGCCGATATTGGATATTCCAGGTTGGAATGTTGACGCGGGAGAACAAGTCGTTGTTGTCGGCGCGAGCGGTTGCGGTAAAACGACGATGTTGCACATTATCGCCGGAATTTTGCGTCCGACAGCAGGACACGTCCTGATTGACGGATGGGATACGCCGCTTCTCAACGAGGCGGAACGGGATCAATTCCGCGCGCGAAGAATCGGATATGTTTTTCAGACATTTAATCTGTTGCCCGGTTTTACGGCGTATGAAAACGTTTTGCTTGGGATGACATTTGCCGGCGACCGCAACGATAAACATCGGGCAAAGTTGTTGCTGGAACGTGTCGGGCTGAAACACCGCCTCAATCATAAACCCGGACAGCTTTCCGTCGGCGAACAGCAGCGTGTTTCCGTCGCACGGGCGTTAGCCAACAAGCCGAAACTTGTCTTGGCGGACGAGCCGACCGCAAATGTGGACGTCGGTAATCAGCAACAAGTCATTGACATGTTACGGCAAACGTGCGAAGAAGAAGGCGTTGCGTTAATTCTTGTCACTCACTCGCCGGACGTGGCGAATCAGTTTCAACGAGTTGATCGGCTTTCCGAAGTCAATCTTGTCGTTCAGCGAAAACAACATGCCGTTACAACCTCAACGTGAGAAAAAAAATTTTACATTAACCCTTTATTGGAAACTATTACATGCTCCTCACATTTGAAAATTCAATTTTTAGGACAGTGTTCATTCGTTCACCTGTCCCCAAAGTCTTTTGTGTCCCTAACGTCCATTAGTCAGATTCCGAATTATGCAACGCCTGATTTTTAATTAAACCAATTTATTTTAAGGAAATAAAAATGAATTCAATATTATTTGCGGGGAATCCTTATGCATATTTGGACGGATTATGTTTTGCGTTATCAGTCTTTTGCGGATATATGATAACAAGGCACTTTACAAAAGAGCATAATGACCAATCAGGATTTTTCACCTCAATCGTTGTCGGTATGGGGATAGGTTTGCTTTTAATTCTTGACGATTTTTACAAACAGTTTTCACCCCACTTTGCAAGAATTTTGGTAGGTCTTATTGGCGGTGTTTTGGGATATTTACTATCCAAAGTTTCAACAAAAAAATGAAAAACGCCTGATATTTCCGAATCTTCGGAAGATAATCAATCAACAATATAAAACAATTTCAATTTACCTTTCACCTTTTAACTTTACTTAACTATCATGTCACTTTGGAAAATAGCTTATCGAAGTATTCAGCATCGGTCGCTTTCGTCGGCGTTGACGGCATTGTCCTTGTCGTTAGGCGTAGCGATGGTTGTGCTGGTTGTTGTGATTATTGGGGTCATTCGCGCATCGTTCAATCGCGGAGCGCAAGGTTACGACCTGATTATCGGTCCTAAAGGAAACTCGCTCGATGTTGTGTGGAGCACGGTGTTTTATAATCGTGCTACGGTCGGCACGATTCCGCGAAAGTATCTCGATATGATGTACAGCGAGTACGATCAGTATGTCGAGACCGCAATTCCCGTAACTATCGGGCATTTTTATAAGATGAGTCCGATTGTCGGAACGACGCCGGATTTCTTCGCAAAATTAGAATACATGGACGGCAAACGGTATAGTTTTTCGGAAGGCGAGAACTTCAAGGAAACAGATACGTTTACGGCAGTTGTCGGCTCGAAGGCGGCGGTGGAAACCGGATTGCAGTTGAAAGAAGAATTTCGCGTTGCCGATAATCCCAATGGGACGGCTGACGATCACGAGCCGTTTACGGTTGTCGGTATTCTTAATCCGACTGGAACGCCCAATGATAACGTGATTTTCATCAACATTAACGGCTTTTACGATATGCACGAAACGCCGAGTGAAAACGCGGACAATGCGGAGGAACATGAAGATCACGAAGAAGAAGAGGAGCATTCTCAAGATTACTCGGCGATTCTCGTCATGACGAAACGGCGAAGCGACGCTCCGAAATTGGACGCGGCGAATATCATCAATCAATCCGGCGATATGGACGCGAAACAAATGGAGAAAAGCCGCATTGAAATCGGTGCGATGGCGTTGCCCGATCTGATTAACAAGCATCCCGACGTTCAGGCGATTTCTCCGGTGCGGGAAATTTCGGCGTTTCTCGAAAACGTTGTCGGCAACGTTCAAGTGATTTTAGTGGTGCTGGCGGTATTGGTGGTGATTGTCGCCGGAATCGGTATGATGGTCAGCATTTACAATACGATGAATGAACGCCGTCAAGAGATCGCGATTATGCGTGCGCTCGGCGCGCGACGAATCACGGTGATGTTGATTATTATTCTCGAATCGGTGCTTCTTTCACTCGGCGGCGGGATATTCGGCGTGTTGATTGGACACCTTTTGTTGCAAACGCTCGGACCTTGGGTCGGCGCGTATTCCGGCATTGTGATTTATGCGTGGGATTTTCAATGGGCGGAAATTTTATTGATTCCCGGTTTGGTTGTCCTTGCGTCCATTGTCGGCTATTTACCTGCCGCAGTCGCGTATCGTCAGGATGTCGCCTCGTCGCTCCAACCGTAGAAAATCATTTTCAAAATCGTAGCGAAACCATGACCTGCAAGTATTTTCAACAACATTATGTTTGTCGGCTTTTACTGTTCCAATTTATCTTTTGGGCGGTTTGTGGTCAAGGTTTGCACCTTTGGGAACATTCAGGTTCTCGTTCTTATTTTTATTCTCATTCCAAAATTCAGCGATTGCATCATTCGCACGCGAATAATTTAACATCGTCTTCCAAGACGCACGACAGCGAGCATTGTTTGGTTTGTTCGTTTTATCAATCGCTACAACATACGTTTTGGGTTTCTGATACGTTACTTACTGAACGAAACCGTATTTTTGAAACAACAAACGTTTTCCGAGAAAACCGCTTGTCTGTTTTCGACGGCATTACAGGTCTATTTTTACGAGGTCCGCCTTTCATTTCTTGAATTGATTCTTTTTCAATATCAAGCGAAAATCGTTTTTTATTTGCGCAGAAATGTTTTTGCGCACCGATTTGCGTTTGTCTGATCTCAATAAATGAAAGGTTTTATTAATGTTTAATATTGAGAAATTACAGTTGCGGTTTTTCGTCTCAACGATTCTTGCTTGTGTGAGATTCGGATTATTTATCAAATTTAAGAGCCGCAAAAAAAGACGCCCTTTACGTTGCGCGTTTACTTTGGTCGAATTGTTAGTGGTTATTGCGATCATCGGTATTTTGATTGCGTTGCTTCTTCCAGCGGTTCAAGCGGCACGCGAGGCAGCGAGACGAATGCAATGCAGTAACAATATGCGGCAGTGGCTACTTGCGGCGCACAATTATCACAGCGCATTCAATCGTTTTCCCGGATTGGGAACGGACGGCGTGGGAACGTATTCTGTTCAGGCACATCTGTTGCCGTACATGGAACAGACAAATCTTTCCACGCTGATTGATTTTACCAAACCGTTACTAACCGGAGGAAAAGGAAGTTATTATATTGACGCTTCTCTTGAGGAAGTGATTCAATGTAATGCCTCTGCGTTCCGATGTCCGTCTGACGACACGGATGAACTTTATAAAATCGGTCAAATTGGAAGTCTGACCGGTCCCGACGCATACGCAAGAGGCGGGAACTATGTTTTCTCAACCGGTTCGGGCGTTTATCCGAATTACGACGTCCGTTATCCGACCGACGGATTGTTTTACTATTCATCAAATCGCGGTTTGCAAAGTATCACGGATGGAACATCCAACACCATGATTCTTTCAGAAACGAAACTTGGCGACAACTCGGTAACAACAACGTCGGACGCACCGACCATGCGGCGGGTTGCAAACATATTTCCCGGCGTTACGATTACGCCGACGTCTGGAACGCAAGGTAGTAATCCACCGTTGTCGGAATCGGGAGACGGTTCTTTTGCTAATCTGAAAGCATGGACGGACGCTTGTACGTCGTGGAAAGGAGATCGTGCCGGCGCTTGGATTTGGGGTGCGCCACTCTATACGTCATTCAACGCTTATTATCCGCCGAATCACAACATCCCTGATATTCATTTTCACGGTATGGGATTATACGGTGCGCGAAGCGGGCATCCCGGCGGTGTGAACGCCGGCCGCGCCGACGGTAGCGTTAGTTTCGTAAGTAACACGATTGATATTAACGTTTGGAGAGCGGCGGCAACCATTTCCGGCGGTGAAGTCAATACCGGTTTGTAAATCGTTCATTTTACTTAACGACAGTACCCGTTCGCGGTGATTAACAATGGAACGTGCGGCAGTGTGCCGTCATGGCTAAACTATTGAGAAATTTTAAGATTTTACAATCTTTGTTGTTATGTTGTAAAGTTCATCTCAATAAGTTTAGATGTAGTGTGGTAGTAGGGGTTTTACGATTGCCTTTATGTCCTCGATAATGTCAATCAGAGCTCCTGCTACTTTTTTACCTGCCGTGAATGCATACTCCTCACACTTTAAAATTTTTGTTTTGATTAAAAAGAGACATTAAAGACTTGCCGCGATTTGTTGATTGTTTACCGCTCGTTCTCCATCAGTTGCCCCCAAAGTTCCTTTTGCCCTTCTATCCCTTTGTAATAAAAATGAATTTTCAAGCGTGAGACATTTTTTATTGTTTCTAAAAAATCAACAAAAAAAAATTTTATCGCGTTAATTTTTCGCAAGTTTAAGCGTTAAAACAAAATACAAAAGTTTGATAGAGTTTAACTTTATGTTTTTTTTTCAAAATGTAAAAATACCCACTTGCAGAGATTTGAATATTTATTACAATTTCCGATGTTTTGTGATTAAAACTTTTTAACATTTCCCTACACTTGGAGATTTGCTTTTTAAGACAATCAATGTTCGTCGTTCATAAGTTTATCAAAATTTAACAATAAACAGCAAAGCAAAAACAATCATGCCGAATGATTCTGTTTCCGTTTTATTGAGTCCTTTTTGGGAAAGTGTTGATGAACAATGGGTTGGAGGAACGCTTGTTGTTCTTTCGGGACTCATGTTTTTTTCACAAGCGCTTTCTATTGCAAGAATCAAAAGTTGGCGGATGTATCTTGG
This sequence comes from Planctomycetaceae bacterium, assembly GCA_031267635.1. GTDB lineage: Bacteria > Planctomycetota > Planctomycetia > Pirellulales > Thermoguttaceae > WRMR01. The sequence goes on along the minus strand of JAIRYX010000289.1, from coordinate 4,612 downwards.
TTCGTTGACGTTTTTGATTCTCGCCGGATTGACGACGGTTCCTCTCGCCGACGTCTCTTCACCGCGTGAATTACAGCGTTGGCTCATGCTACCGCAAACGCTTGGAACATTGACCGTTTTTCAAATTCTTTGGGTTTGCATTACGGTCTTTTTCTCGGTGAAAGAAGAAATTTACGGCAAGAAAAAAGGCGTGCGATATTGGTGTCGGATTTTTTCGATTCGTTTTATCAGTATTTTGCCGTCGCCGATTTTTTTGCTTTTTTTAATTTGGATCGAACAAAATTTGCTGATGAATACAACAAGCGTGAAACCGCAGACAATCGGATTGCTGGTTGCCGGCGTTTGTTGCGTTTTACTGACGTTTCTGGTCGTTCTCATGATGTTGACGCTCACGGAATATCAACGTCTTGGACTGCATCTTTTGCTCGGTTGTTTACTTGTAACCGCTTGCATTTTGCTCCCTTGTTTAACGGAAAAATTAAATTGGGATTCCAGCGCGAATATCACGCAAAATCGAAATGAAATCTTCATGCTTTCCTTATTAGGAATTGTTGTGATATTGATTGGATTTTTTTATCAAAAACGCATGAGCGAAAAAACAAAATAAAGTAGAAAATATTGAAAACAAAGTTTAACTATTCAGTCGCTCAACCCAAATCAATCCATAACGAAGGATAGTAGGAGCAAATAATTATTTGCCCTTTTTCCCGGAAAATATTATTATTGCCGCCCTTATTTATGAAATTCCCTTAGTAGCCAGAATTGCAACCCAATAGACGCTTTAATTCCCTTATTTGTCATTCCATTTTTTTTGATAAAAATCCATGATAAGGGCATAAAGACGCGTTTGGAGGGGGCTTTGTTGGCTACTAAAGGATAAAGGGAAACTTGATAAATAAGAGATGCAATGAGAAAGTCTTTGGGGGTATTATACAGTTGCCGTGCGGATTTATTTGGTTTGGAGAACTGAATAGTTACAATAAAGTTTATCGTTCCTCATACTTTAATGTCTCTTATTTACTGAAAACCGATATTTGCGATTAAAATAAATGATCAACAATTTAGCCATTTGAAAAACAAAAATTAGAAAGACCTCAAATGACAGATGCTTTAACGCTCCTTTCCAACGCTTTTTACATGATTTCCAATGCGCTTCTGATTCCGGTGATGCTTGGACTTCTTTTTGGGTTGCTTGTTGCGTTGCTGACATTCGGGCGGATGCTCCGCGAGATGTTAGAACGCCTTGCTTTTCATAAAGAAAAACAAGAATATACAACGTTACTTGAAAACAATGCAAACGAATTGCCGCAGCTTTCCACGAAAGGGCAAGTGTTGGCGGCAACGCTTGAAAAACTCAAGATCAAAGCGGATGATCCGCTTTCTATCGGAAAATTGGCGGCGGATACCGAATCGTATTGGCAGGCGGAACTGGAAAAACTTCAAACATGGTGCCGAATCGGACCGGCTCTCGGATTGATGGGAACATTGATTCCATTGGGGCCCGGACTTGTCGCGCTTGCCGACGGCGACCTAAAGACGCTTTCCAATAATTTGATTATTGCGTTTGCGACAACGGTTGTTGGAATCTTAATCGGTCTGATTATCGGCGGCGTTCACGGAATCCGTAAACGCTGGTATCGCAACGATTCGCTGCTGTTGACGTTCGCCGCAGAACGGTTCACCGAACACAATCTTCAACAACGTACCTCGCAATCATCAACGGCGTTTGCGTCGAAATGTTCCGCCGAACAGGAACAAGAAAAACAATAGCAATAAGGAGAAACAATCATGTTAAATTCGCTGAAAAATCGAAAGATAAAAAGTTTTCTTGACCGTGATGAAGAAACGGTTGACCCGATGAGCAATCTCGCCAATTTATTTGACGTTGCGATGGTGTTTGCTGTGGCGTTTATGGTGGCGTTGGTTTCGTTTTTGCAGATTCCCGGAATGCTGCAAAACAAAGATTACACTGTCATCACCAATCCAGGCAAACCGGATATGGAAATCATCGTCAAGGAAGGCGAAGAAATCAAACACTACGAAGCCACCGACGCAACCGGTTCCGGTCAAGGAGAACTTCTCGGTAAAGCGTACCGTTTGCCGGATGGTCGTGTCGTATATGTTCCGGCAGAAAAAGAAGAAAAATAAATAAACACGAACAATCAATGGACAACACTTACCTCCTCTTCTTCTACATCTCCTACATCGCCGGAAACCATAACACGTTATCATTATGCGGTTACGATTCCGTCAGGACAAACAGAGGTAAAAGTACGTCTTGTCCCAAATTTCGACTGGAACGACGAAGCGGAATTGTTCGATCCGACAGGCACAGGAACACCAAAAGACAACGCCGGCGAGCTTGCGAAATTGGAAATCACCAATGTCACGTGGAGCGGTAAAGGAACAGTTTGGGATGCGAAAGGCGATTCACGTATCGCCAACGTTGAAATTAAAGACGGAGCGATTATTCAAATTACCACCGACAGCAATAATGACGGAACGATCAATGTAACCGACCGATTGCCGAGCGTGAAGAATAACTCCAATACGCCGGGAAGGGTTGTTTGTGCCAACGGAGATGATGACGATGAAAACGGTCAAATGGATAAATGGCAGCGACCGGAACAATTTGATACGGCAATGAATCCAGCGGTGTTGGCAGGAACTGCTCCATCAGTGCTTGTTCAAAATGAAGATGATCTTGCAGAAACCCGATTGTATGTCTGGGTAGAAACACTTACAAAAACGAGCGGCGGTACATGCTCTTTTGATATTTATTCAGTGTTTCCGACTGATCTTGTAATGTGGACAGAAGCGACCAAAGGTTCGCGTTTACATCGTGGCGTAGAAAGCAACGGACGTATTACAGAACAAACACGGCTTGTTACGTTATCCGGTACAACCAACTCTTTCACGCGAACCGTTTATATGGAAGCAAATAATGCCGTAACCGGTACAGTGACACTTCAAGCCAAACCGGTTCTGAATACGAATGCTTCGGCAGGGAGTGATAGTGTGAAGATTACGGGAATTATCTTTGATCTTGATATTGACAGCGATAACAGTGCTTTTTACGCGATGCCGTCACGTTCTGAACAAGAAGAATATCTTGAAAATCATGATTATGCACCGGGAAAAATTATTATACCTAATTTAGGAGATACTGATGGTGATGGTATTCTTGATTGTTGGGACGGATACGGTATGACAGGATATTGGACACAAATGAATCCATCTTCCAGTGCCGCTTTTACTCCGATTATCGTTAGTGTGCCAGCTTATGGGCTAGAAGGTTTATATCTTCAATTTACATATAATGAAGCATTACCGCTTCCTAAAACAACAGGTGGCAATCAAAAACCAACTGGTGACGGAAAAATTAGAATCTGGACAAAAGATGGAACAGCGACACGAAGCGTTTTTGAACATTACATTGGAACGCAAACATTATTTACATTAAGTCAATTAGGTTGGGTTACGGGACAAACATCTATCGTTCTTTACGTAGAAGGAATCAGTGAAAATGTCGAAACAACTCGCGAACTCGCCGAACAAAATGGAAAACCTAACACGACAATAAAAGTAGATTATTTACTTCAAGACGGCAATATTATCCGTTCACTTGGAAGTGACGAAGTGCTTTATGTTGTCGCTGCTCCAAATTCATTTTATTATGAATTACTAATGCATCAAGAACTTGTTTCCACTTATGCTTCAAAAGCAATTTATGGTCGTGATGATAAAGCTGAATTTGCTTTAAAAATTCTAGATGGCGATGAATTGCAAGCACTAGGACTTAATGAAGATACAATAGAAGAACTTAGCGGTAATAGTACCATTGCAGGTGTATTAACCAGTTTTAATGCTGCATTATATAAAGAATATCTGACAGGCAAGTATGTTCTTACTTTTCAAGGAACTAATCCGACAAGTTTAGATGATTGGAAAACAAATGTTTTACAGGCATTTGGGGCTAGCAGTGATCAATATGATTGGGCATGTGAAATTGCAGTATCACTAAATTGTAACAGTCAAATTGGTTTTGATTTTAACGAAACTAATACATATATTGCTGGTCACTCATTGGGAGGCGGATTAGCAAGTGCAGCATCAATTATGTCTGGGTTTCATGCCTATACTTTTAATGCTGCTGGTTTGCATCCAAACACTGTATGTCACGTAGATAATCTTGCGAGAGCAAATGAATTGATAACCTCTTATAAAGTGGATTATGATATTTTAAGTTGGGGACAATATGTACCAGGATGGATAAATTATCTTTTCGAAACGCCTATTCCTGCTGCAATTGGTAATTCCATTACGATTGACAGTCAATATGATTTATCAATAGCATTTGGTAGTGCTGGAATCGTAGCTGGATGGATTACACAATTGTGGCCACTCACAGCTATTGGTGGAACAGATATTGTCATTAGTGGCATTATGTGTCATTGTATGGGACAAGTGATCTACGGCATGGAAAAACTTATTTTTTGAATAAAATAGGCATTGTAAATTATGACGTCAAATAATAATTCAAAATCAACAAAACGAAACATTGTTAGAATAAAAATTTTTATAATCTGTTTTGTTTTAAGTGTATTTTTTG
>JAIRYX010000236.1 GCA_031267635.1 Planctomycetaceae bacterium | reverse complement strand
TGAATAGACGAAATATCATTGACGGTTGTCAATGCCGACATCTCAATACGGCTATTGGTTCCGGTTGCTGTCCACGTATCATTACCGTTTTGTGCGTATGTCGTCAACGCCGAAAACTTCATCACGCCGCCGTTTTGTGCGGTGAGATTGGTGTTTTCCAACTCCATGCAACTTGCAAAGTTAAGCGTAACACCATTTGCGGTAATCGTTGCGTTTTTGATTGAGGTGATATTTTCGAAATCGTATTGAGCGTTGAGTTCGTTGTAATTTGCAGCAGTAACGCTCAGCGTTACGTTTTCCAACGATGTTGACGCGGCGGCAAACGCCGCGACAGAAATTTCCGGCAACGCCGACGTGTTGAATAACGCATCCTCCAACGGCTGCGGCAACGCCGAAACTAACGCCGAATCGTCATATTCCGTCAGCGCATTCGCCGACAATAACGTCCGCTCTTCAAGCGGCTCAAAATTCAACCGACGGAAATCCTGCCGAAACGATAATGATGTTTTTTTCATCGATAGTCTGCTCATTGAAAAGTGTTAGGGAATTGAAAATCTTATGGAAAACCGTGTCTTGTTTTTATTCACAGACTTTATTTGTAAATAAAATTATTATTTATTAAAAATCACTACAACACTACAGATTCTGCAACTAATGATTAAAAATAAAAATTCATTCTCCATTGTATTTGAACTTCTAATAAAACGCAATAGAAAAATAGAAAAAAACTAAGTAACTATTCAGTTGATTGTAAGCATTTTCAATACGAAACAGGCAGTGTTGTTTGTGTTTCAAACCTCATTTTCCCCTCATTTTCTTAACAAAACAACCTCAGTAGCCAATGAATCCACCACAACAACGACCTCATTACCTCATCAAAAAAATAATGAGATAATGAAGGTTGGTTTTGGGGAAATCTTTTTGCTACTGAGGTTGTTTTGTTAAGAAAATGAGGTTAAAAAATACGAATATTCTCACATCGAAATGATTCAACTTACGGGAACTTCTAAAAACCTCCTTCAAATATTAGTAAGTCCTTGTTTTTCAATGGTGAAATTTGTTGAAGGTGAGGTTTTTAGAAATTCCCTTACTTACAAGCGACGTAAGAATTACAAAATTAAAAAAAGACAAAGAGAGTTTTCCTTAGTTTATTCTTCACACTCCCAAAGAGACATGAGGGACACTCGGGACATTGGGGACGTGAGGAACGAATGAACATTGTTTAAAAAACGAAATTTCAAGCGGGGCGAGTATATCCGCTTCACAATAAATGATAAATCGTGTAAATTAACAAGAATATCCTTTCTTAAAAAACTTTCAAATCGTTTTAAAATCCGCACCTATGAAACCTTCATTTCGTGAATTGTTACAGAATCCTCATTCGCCATTTCCTATCGGCGCGGAAATCGTTACGTCGCGCGGGATTCCACTTGAGTCGAATTGTCCGCCGTTGCGTTTGGCGGCGGAGCTTGTGAAAGATGATCGAACCGCGTGGATTTCGATTACCGACAATCCCGGCGGCAATCCGATGCTGCCTCCCGACTGGCTTGCCGGTCAGCTTGCGAAATTTTCGCAAAATATCGTGTTACATCTTGCGTGTAAAGATTTGAATCGAATCGGTTTGGAATCGCAGCTTTGGCGTTATGCCGCCGAAGGTTTTGAAAATGTGCTGGCTCTTTCCGGCGACTTGCCGCTTGGCGGTTATCCGAAACCGGCGCGAGGCGTGTTCGATATGGATTCTGTCGCGCTGCTGGAGATGATTCGCTCAATGAATCGCGGACTTGTTGTTCCCGGACGCGGCGGAAAATTGGAAACGCTTTTGCCGACAAACTTTTTTTCCGGTTGCGCGGTTACTCCGTTTAAGAAAAACGAAAATGAACTCGTCCCGCAATATTATAAACTTGTCCGCAAAATCCGCTCTGGCGCAGCGTGGCTTCTTCCGCAGTTAGGTTATGATATGCGAAAGTTTCACGAAATCAAGCGGTTTCTCAATTTGCAAAATGTCAGCATTCCGATTATCGGTAACGTGTATGTGTTGACCAAAACAGTTGCGAAAATTTTCAATAGCGGTAAACTTGCCGGGTGCGTCGTGACGGACAAATTCCTTGCGGAAATCGAAAAATATGCCGCCGGTACGGACAAAGGAAAACAATATTTCCGCGAACTTGCCGCCAAACAACTTGCCGTGTTTCACGGTCTCGGTTTCGCTGCCGGTTATATCGGCGGACTTGCCGCGCCGGAATCTTTTTTTGAAATTCTCGAAATCGCAAAACAATTTTCACAAGACGATTGGAAAACGTTTTACAAAGAAATTCAACATCCACAGCCGGACGAATTTTATTTCTTTGAACATGATTGTTATAATTGTGCTTCTTCCGAACGAGACGCGGTGGTGCATCATGATTTGGACAAGCGGAACAGGACGCGAAACGTCAATTTCTTTTATCGTTTTTCTCGATGCGTTCACGCATTGGCATTTCATCGCGACCACGCTTTCTATCCTTTGATTAAGCGAGTCTTTCAATTTTTGGACAAAGAAAATTCGTTCTGCCGGTTCGGACGAAACGCGATTCATCGAATTGAAGAAGCATCGAAACACATTTTGTACGGCTGTCAGGATTGCGGTGATTGTGCGTTGCCCGACACGGCGTATCTTTGTCTGTGCTCCCGATGCTCAAAAAATATGCGAAACGGACCGTGCGGCGGTTCATTTCAGAAACAATGCGAAGCGGGCGACAAAGAGTGCATTTGGACAATCGCCTATGACCGTATGAAATATTTCGGCGAATGGAGTGAATTTTTGGACGCGCCGGTTTCAATATACGACGCATCGTTGAAATCCACCAGCTCATGGCGAAACCTGTACCTCGACCGCGACCATAGCGCAGAGAATGAAAGGGACAATTGGGACTCTCATCATTGAAGATGTTGGATCACTTTTCGGAACAATCGCAATCATCTCAACAAAAATTGCAAAGCGGAAAAAGCGTCCGATTGATGCGTGATGAGAATCAGTATCGCCACAATACCGAGTAATAAACCGATTGATGCAAGAAAAATCGCCGTCCGTTTTGTCGGCGCGACTCGTTGTTTGAGAAGTGTTTTATGAAGCGTTTTTTCAAATTGTAGCCAACCTTGTAAGTTTTGGTGAGAACCGGTTCCAATGAGCACATTGTTCCGCAATATCGCCAGATATTCGATATAAAACTGAATACCGAGCGTCGGCAACGAAAGCGAATTACCAGCCCAGCGTGCTTCCGCGTCCAGTTCTTCCGCAATTTGCGTCAGCGTTTCCCGAAGTTCCGTACTGTCCATGTTATAAATAACAATCCGAAACCGTAACGCCGTGCCAAGAAACCAAACAATCAGCGAGTACAAAACCGCAAGAAAAAACCACGTGTAAAATCCCCAAAATGTGAATGCGTCTATCGGTAAAAAAAAGAGAATCGGTCCCGTCATCACAAAACCAATCATGCCGAGCGACGTTGCTGCCAAATCTTCCTGACCGGAAAGCGCACGAACCCGCCGTCCGCTATTCATCGCTGCCAACGCAAAAAAATAAAGGGCAAGCGGCACAAACGATACTGCCAACGCTATCATAAAATTTCTCTTGTTTTAACGGCTCAATTCCATGTCGGATCATCTGGAAAATTATTGATTCGGAAAACCCGCGATAACATTCGGCGTCCGGCACAATGCAAAACGTGTTGCCAAAGATGGGGATCTTCGCTGAAGACGACTTTCAGATCGGCGGGAAGCGAATACCATGCGCCTTCGTTGATTTCGTTTTGCAGTTGCCCTTCTCCCCAACCGGTATGACCGAGAAACAACTTGTACGGTTGCACATTACCGTTGACAATATCTTCGATATAATTTTTTTGCGTCGCAAAATAGAGTCCCGGCATAATTTCCAAATCGGCGAGTTCACGCCGTGTATGCAAAATCATCAACGGACCGAACACCGGTCCGCCGAGATGAATTGGCTGTTCCGTTTCGCAGAAATCTTGAAAAATCGTCGCCCAAAGATTGCGAACCGTTTTATCCGACGGGCGGTTAAGAACCAATCCAATGGCACCTTCTCCGGCGTCTTGTATCATTAAAATCACGGTTTGCTTGAAGTTCGGGTCAAGCAACGAAGGCGACGACGCTAACACTTGTCCTGTCAAATTTTGCATAACGGATTCCTGAAAATTGAGCGATTTTGTATTTTTCACTGAATTGATTTACTTAAACAGTTAATAAATTTTCTGCTTACTTCATATTTGGGAGAAGGATTGATTTATAAAATCCAGTAACTATTCAGTTGCCCAAACCACATAAATCCACACAGGGTAACGGACTAGTTATCCGAAAGACTTTACCATTGCAACCCTTATTTATCAAGTTTCCCTTAGTAGCCAACAAAGCCCAACGCTTGCAAGGTGAGTTTGTTTTCCTTTCGTTTATTATTTGGAAAGTGGAGACATGATTTACTTTTTGGGCATATTTTTAATTACTTTTTTTCTTTTTCCACGTTTATTGTTTTGAATTTATTGATGTCAATTTTTGCTGCTTATTTCGCCTTTGAGGGAGTCTTGAGTTTTTAGAAAAATGCCATCATAGAGACATTGAAAGGAGACTTTATTATGGCAAGGAATTTTGCCCGTAAGCAAAAACCATTAAAGAATTGTACAGTACGTCTTTCGATTACACAAGACCTGTACTCCCACATCATCAACGATTCCACGCTTTTTCGGGAATGGGGGCGCTGATCAGTTTGCATTACATCCAGGACTATTTCTAGACAATGTTGTCGAAGGTTATTGTTATTGTATGAAGGATACCCACACCAGTTCCAAACTTAAAATTGGTGTAACTATACAGTTGTCGTGCGGATGTATTTGGGTTAGATTGGGCAACTGAATAGTTACCGTGGGCGTTATTGCATAACTTGCGTGATTTGTGTCCGCGCACCCGAAAACTAAATGACAACGTCCGACGCCCCGCAGAAAGACTAAACAAAAAACGTTACGCCGAAAATTGGCTCGAACACCTATCATCGCAACTTCACACCAATCTCCCCAAAATGCGAAATAAACAGGTAAATTTCAATATTTTCCGAACTCGCTGTCGTCGAGCACGAGAGTTGCCGTGCCGCTTTCCCAGCCGGTTTCATATTGGGAACTGGAATCGCCAAATTTCGCCGCTTTTTTCGCGTTCAAAGTTGTACGGTTGTGTGAGCCGGAACTGACGCCGTAAGAAAAATTCCTTTCGGATTTGCCAGCGGAATAATTCGCATCATCTTCGTCGCTTATTTTTTCGGTTTTCGTGTTGCGGAGTTTGAAATGCGTAACCATATGTTGCAACTTGACCGCGTGATTGTTCATCTCGTTCGATACGCTTGCCGATTCTTCCGCGCTGGAAGTGTTCACTTGCGTGACCGTGTCAATCTGTTGCAACGCCTGCCTTACTTGAGCGACGCCTTGTGCCTGCTCGTGGCTTGCGGTGGCGATTTCGTGAATCAAATTGGTCGAGCTTGAAGCATACGAAACAATCTTGTCTAACATTTCCGACGTTTTCTGCGCAATTTCCGCGCCTTCGTGAATCTGACGGTTGTTATTCTCAATCATTTGCGTTGTTTCACCGGCGGCTTTCGCACATCGCGCGGCAAGATTCCGAACTTCTTCCGCCACGACAGCAAATCCTTTCCCGTGAATCCCCGCACGCGCCGCTTCGACCGCCGCGTTCAACGCTAATAAATTCGTCTGAAACGAAATGTCGTCAATCACTTTAATTACGTTTTGTACGTCGTGAGAATTTTTCGTGATTTGTTTCATCGAGTTAATCATCTGTTTCATCATGTCTTGACCGTTGCTTGCCGCTTCGCTGGCGTCCTTCGCCAAATGACTTGCTTCGCTGGCGTTTTCCGCGTTTTTGTGCGTTTTGCTTCCCATTTCGGTCATTGACGATGTGATTTCTTCCAAACTTGCCGCCGACTCTGTCGCTCCTTGCGATAACGATTCGCTGGTCGCCGCGACTTGTCCCGCACCGAAAGTTACTTGCTGAACCGAGTTTTTCACTTGATTCAACACTTCGTTGACCTGCTCGAACATGATGGATAAATTGTGATTCATTTCATCTTTTTCGCTCTTGATTCTAACGCGATACGTCCAATCGCCGTGACTTGCCGATTGTCCCATTTCCGCAATCGTGCGATAATCGTTGATGATTTCTCTTGCCTGTTCCGCCAGATCGCCGATTTCATCACCGCGTTTCAGATATTTTTCATCAATCACGACCTTGGTGTCTCCTTCTTTCGTAATCTGTTTGAACAAATTGACGATTTGCGTAATGCCTCCGGCAACAGAGCGGGTCAATAGAAATCCAAGTCCAATAGCGATAACAAACGCCATAACCGCCGTGACGTAAGCGACGTCTTTGGAAAGCGTGATCACCGAATTTTGCGACTGAATGTCTTGATTGGTTTCTGCAGCGGTTCGTTCCAAGAGTTTTGAGCAAACGTCAATAATTCCTTGAAGTTTTATAACCATGCCGTTTTGCTCTTGCATGAGAAGCTTAACGGTATTGGTATGCTCGGCGGCGACGACATACCACTTTTGAAGCAATTGATTGATTGCCTCATGTCTCTTTTTCATTTCGCTTTCCGTGATCAACGACTGAATTTTATTGAATGCGCCGTTGAATTTATCGCCGAGTTCTTTTATTTTGATTTCTGTTTTTTTTCTGTCTTCATCGGTGTAGCAATTCGTAAATTTCAAACGTTCCGCAACCCGCGTATCGACCATCGTCGAACAAACTATAATTGCTTTTTCAATCTCTAATTTGGAATTGTCGGCTTTCGCTTTTTCCTCATGATTTTCACTTTTCTCTGTTTTGCCCTTGAAATGAACGAAGTCATAAAATTCATCAAACAAATCATCCAATTGTTCGGCTTGCTCAAGATAACTTTTATTCAACGCCGTTAATTTTGCGTCATATTTAATAAAATCTTTTTGACTGCCTTCAATTTCCGTTGTACAATCTAAAATTTTTTTTATTTCGCCTTGATTATCATCGGATCGCATTTTTTTCAGAATGTCGTTTGCTTTGTCTTCCATCTCTTTTACGCTTTTATCCATGTTCGCTATCAAATTTGCATCGCGAGTCGCCAGATACGTCAAAAAATCGTGTCGCATCAGATTTGCCGCGTCAATCATGTCGTTCGTGAGTTTACTTTCGCGGATTCTATGCACCACTTCATTGGTTGTGTACGTGATGCTGGAGTAACTGTAAATCGCTACGATAGTCAAAGAGAACATCAAGAGTATCATCACACCAAAACAGAAAATGAATTTTTTGCCGATTCGCAACTTGTTAAACATGTTTGTTCTTCCTACTTTTGAGGGCAGTTTTTGGTCGTCGAAAATAATATAAGATATTGATTATTTTCACGTTTTACACATCATAAAAAAATAGGATAGGTTTCTATGTCGGAAAGGAGAAAACGTAGAATCAGAAAAATTTACGGAATTGACAAGATAAATTTAGCTCATAATTTATGGTAGCCACGAATGCACGAATGAAACCTTATCGCAAGTTCCACGTTATTCGTAATAAATTCGTACAGTCGCGGTAAGAAAATCGTAACTATTCAGTTGCCCAAGCTAAATAGTCCGCACTTGGGTAGTACGAATTTCCTCAATTTCCCTTGATATGAAAAATGTCAAATTTATAGATACTTTACGTTGAACAATGCCAAGTGAAATTGCGTGACTTTGTAGTAGCTGTATAATTACCCCCAAAAATTTACCATCACAGCCCTGATTTATCAAGTTTCCCTTAGTAACCAACAAAGCCATCAAATGTGAAATAATCCCCAATTTTAGCTGGAGGTTATTCATAATGGAATTTGACATTCACAAAAAACGAATCTGATTCACTTCAAAACCGAAATGTGAAATTTTATATCGTTGCGGATGGTGTTCATCGGCGGTGACGAGTAATGCGGCAACGCCGGGGTGTTCGCGGCAGTAGTCGGCGGTTTCATTTGGTTGCAAAACGAAAAACGCAGTGGATAAGACGTCGGCAAGCGCGGCGGTGGAAGCAATCACAGTTGTCATCAACACATCCGTTGCCGGATATCCAGTTCGTGGATCAATAATGTGACTGTATCGCTTTCCCTGGTGAATGAAAAACTGGTGCTGCGAGCCGGACGTTCCGAGCGATTCGTTTGTCAGCCGCACTTCCGCGAGTCGTTGTCTCGGACGCAACGGATGTGAGACGCCGATTGTCCAACCGACGCTTCTATCTCGCGACGGTTTGGCAAAGACTGTGTCCGATAATTCCGATAAAACAATATTTGTATTTGACGCGGAAAGCCGCGGTTCATTCGCGTCGTCATTCCATGTTTCCGCCATACGTCCGCCGCGAGCTAAAACGCTGCTTCGTCCGCCGTGTAAAAGAACATGTTCAATACCGTGCGGCGATAACTTTTGCACCGCTGAATCCAGCGCCGCTCCTTTGCCGACGCAGCCAAGATTGATTTCCATTCCTTCCCGCAAAAAATGAATCGTCTTTTCTTTCGGAGCGAATTGCAAAAGCGAATGTCCGATGTTTTGCAACGCCGCGTCAATTTCCGGTTGCGGCGGAACTTTGCCTTCGTGTTGGGCAAATCCCCAAAGCCGCCAAAGCGGAGACGCTGTAATATCAACCGCGCCATGCGTTTCGTGCGAAAGTTCATGACACAGCCAAAGAAGTTGCCAAACTTCATCCAACATCACCGGAATCGGTTCACGGGCGGCGTTTCGGTTCAGCGATGAAACTTCGCTTCCTTTTTTAAATACCGATAATAACGTTTCATAACGTTCAATTTCGTCGAGCGCATCCAACGCAGCGATGGTCGCCTGCGGATATTGTCCGCGATTGAACGCCGCTTCAAAATCTGTTGCCATTGCGTTTCTCGACAATCGCAACAGGGGCCAACCGACAGCCGGAACATCGGACAGCGAGACTTGTTGCGACGGCGGAAGATTTTCTTGAACGGTTTCATTTGCGGATTCATCCGCTGATTGCGCAATATCGCGGAGCTTTCCCAAAAATGAACCTCCTTGCAAAAACTGACGGCGTGACGGTTGAGAGGACGGCATAATCGTTATAAAGTAACTTTCCCATAAAACTCGACATTAACCATAAATATAACTCGTATTTTGCAAATTATTTTGAAGCGTATTATTAAATTTGTTTCTATTATATCATGAAATAACTATTTTTCAAGCAACGAATGAAAGTTCTGTTTACAGTTTAAGTTATCAAACATGAAAATCAAGTAGGAATTCGGAAAAAATGGGCGCTAACGTGGACGTTACTTTGAAGAAAAAAAAATGGAACAAATTTATAAAAATAGGAATACTTCTGCTGTTAGCAATTCTGGTTTATTCAGGATACGCTGGTGGTCGTGTGTGTGTTGCGATGTGGCGATGGAACACGTATCGCTGGGTTCCTCGTTATCTTTTGATGGGAGCATCCCAAGAAACGGTTCCTGATTCTGAAAAACATTTAATTTTCGTGATGGTCGATCATTACGAGCATTTCGCTGGCGGCGTGATTCCTCAAGCCGTTGAAAATAATCGAATCTGGTGCGAAAAATTTCGTCAAATTTCCGACAAGTATCGTGATAATTACGGTAATAAATTCCGCTATACATGGTTTTATCCTTATGATCATCATATAGACGGTATCATGTACGAACTTTCCGATATGGCGCTTCATGGTTACGGCGAGGTCGAAATGCATTGGCATTTACCGACCGACGGAACAATAAATCCGCAAACGTATCCGCAAAAACTTCACGAGGCGTTGGAATGGTATCATCAGTTTGGAGCGATGATTACCGAAGAAGAAACGCCGAGAACGGCGTTTGCTTATGTGAGTGGAAATTGGGATTTAGACGCGTCGCAAACTCCAAAATCGAACGGCTTAACAAATCAAATTACCGTTCTCCACAAGTCCGGTTGTTATGCTGATTTTACATTTTCAACAATTAATTCCAATTCGCAACCTCGAAAAATCAATTCCATTTATTATGTTGTTGACGATCCCAATAAACCAAAATCGCATGATACAGGAATTGATGCGAAAATCGGAAAGCAGCCGACAGAAAATCAGTTTATGATTTTTGAAGGACCGACGACGATTAATTGGCATGGACGCTTGGAATATGGTGCAATCGAAAGCGACCTGCGTTTCAAGCCGGAGCGGATTCCCAAGTGGATGGAAGCCAATATCCACGTGAAAGGACGTCCCGAATGGGTTTTTGTTAAAGTCTATTCTCACGGCGCGCAATCGCAAAAGATTGTTCTGGCGCATGACATGGAATACATGCTTCAATCGCTTCAACAATACAGTAAAGAACATAAAATCCAATTGCATTTTATGACCGCGCGCGAGGCATATAACGTCGTCAAAGCGGCTGAATCTGGAAAATCAGGAAATCCCGAAGATTACCGAGATTTTTTCATTCCCAAATATCAAAATATGATTCGTTCATTTCAACCGCCGGAGATTTTTCAGAGCAACACAAGCAATGATGAATGAAACCGTTCAATGATTTGCGTTGAGGAAAACTGATGATTGTTCGTTTTTGGGGGGACAAATATTTGAAAACTCAATAGAAAACTATGGCGTCAGTTGCTCAAGCCAAATCAATCCGCACAGGGTAACTGCATCCTCACTCGAAAGACTTTTACCATTGCAATTATCCGAACGGCTTTACCATTGCAGCCCTTTATTTAGCAAGTTTCCCTTAGTCGCCAACAAAGCATCTAAACACGCTCTTATGTCCTTATTTTTTCGAGCATGGATTGTTACAAAAACAATTGCATGAACAATAAGGGAATAAGGGCGCATAGTTGGGGGGCAATTTGGGCTACTAGGGGAAATCTATAAATAAGGACGGCAAGAGTAATATTTTCCGGCAAAATTGACGGTAGTTGTCATGCGGATTTCTATTTATCACATTTTACAATTTGTTTCTCACAAAGCAACCAAGAACATCAAGTGATTCTAAAAAATAAATTCTTTGTTGCTCCATGCCTTTGTGAGAAGACATAGAACAGTTCAAAGGAGGAATCAGCGATTGCCTGGAACAAATTGATCAACACTACAAAGAAGAAGTGGCAACACTCATGAATCTTGAATTCCAAAACTTCAAAAATTATACAATATGACCTGCGTAATGTATAACATCTTTGGGGATTTTGCAAAAGTGTAGGTATCATGTATAATCAATTTGTTTGACTTGCCGTTTACAACGGTTCGCGTTTTAGATAAACATATTCATCACCCCGATTTTTAGGTTCTCCTCGAAAACATGTCCGTATTTAAAAAAATTGCAGAATTAAAAGTTGTCCCTGTTATTGCGATTGAGTCGGCAAGCGACGCTTTGAATCTTGCCGATGCGCTCGTTTTGGGCGGGTTGCCCATTGCAGAAATTACCTTTCGCACTCCGTCGGCGTCGGTGGCGATTCAATCAATTGCTCAAGAACGCCCTGATGTTGTTGTCGGAGCGGGAACAGTTCTGACGCTTGATAATCTCAACGCAGCTATTGACGCTGGTGCAAAATTCGGCGTTGCGCCGGGATTCAATCTGAAAATCGTTGAAGCGGCTCAAAAAAAAGACTTTCCGTTTGTGCCGGGAGTCTGTACACCATCCGAAATTGAAGCCGCACTCGCTGTTGGTTGCCGGATTCTTAAATTCTTTCCCGCCGGTGCGATGGGCGGAGCGGCAATGCTCAAAGCGTTTTCCGCTCCTTATCTTCATACCGGCGTGAAATTTATGCCGACCGGCGGTGTGTCATTAGCGAATATCAACGAATATCTTGCAATCCACGCAGTGATTGCATGTGGCGGAACATGGCTCGCCGCCAAAGACGATCTCGCCGCATCACGTTGGCAGCTCATCACCGCCCGTTGCCGCGAAGTCGTATTAGCATCCGCAAGCGGACGGCAAAACGAAGACCAATAACAAAAAAAACGCAGAGCAAACAATACTGCTCGCTCTGCGCTCAAGAGAAATAAAGGAAGAAGAGTAAGAAGAGTTCTCTTGGATTTGTTTTCCAATCTGATGTTTTTTTGCAATCAATCAGAACATGTAATTCAATCCGGCTTGCACACTTTGAACTTGGAAGCGTCCGGCAAATTCGCCGTTGTAGCCGCCGTAAATTGTCAAATTCGGACTTGTTGCAATGTTCAAGTTGGCGCCAATCAAACCGCGATTTTTATTGATTGCGGCGCCTTTGATGGTGAATTTGCTCCCGCCGGCATATTGCGCGGTTGTGTAAACGTTTCCGCTACCGTAATCATGAACCCAACCGGCAGTCACCGTCGGATTGACAATCCAGCCGTGCCATCTTCTCGAACGGCCAAATTTGACGCCGATTGTCTGCAAATACGAATCGCTGTTTTGCGCGTCAATGCTTGACACGACCGTGTTGAAAGCGTCGCGTTCATCGTATCCTTCTTCTTCCAGACGGATGAAGTCCAAGGCGTAGAACGGAGTCAAATCGTATTTTGCGAATCGCATTTTTCTCGCTAATTCAAAAGACGCGAAATACTGATCGCCGTTGTGTTCGCTGCGGATTTCCACGTTACCGGGATGGCGGGTCAAATCGTAATCGCTGTAGGCGTAACCGCCAGAGAACGAGAACGTCCAATCGTCCCAGGAACGCGAACCGTAAATTGAGAAAAGATACTGTTCCACATTGCCCCATTGAGAAAGGTCGTTCGTTTTCATGTCCGCATAAGCGCCGCCGAAACTGACGCCCAAGATCAAGTGTCGGTTGAGTTGTTGGTCAACTCCGAGATTGAATCCCCCGACGTTGGATCGATACCCCTGCAAGTGATCCGTATTGGACTGCCGCAGGAAATCGCCGAACCCTTCAAACCAAGTATTGGCGGTTAACGAACCGTTGCCGAGTCCCGTGAAAGAACCGCAGGGATCGTAAACTCCGCACGGATCGCACGCGCTGTTTTGACCGCGGAAAATCACATCTCCGTCTCTCAAGGCGAACCCGCTGACGCGCGGTTGCCGATCTTGCAGGAAATGTAACCGGTTAGAAATCGAACGGTTCGCCGAAACAACATTACGTTGCGAGGCGACAAATAACGCGGAATTGACGGTCGGCAATGCCGCCTCAATCGCCGCTAATTGTGCCGCATCTCCGTCACTAAGGGAAATATACGCTTTCAAACGGTTTGCAAAAGTGCTTATATCATCTGCAGTGTCAAGCGAATCGTACAGCGATTTTTGATTCGGCGTGATATTGGAAGGCAACGGAATGTATGTTCCCTTTGCAGTCAATGTAAGTTCCTTGGAACCATTCAAAACATCAGCCGATTGAAGGTTAATTCCATTAACGCCGGAAAATACGATCTTATGATCGCTATCGTCATCAATTGTAATCTTGTTGTTATCAGCAGTATGATTGTCTATGGCAATCGCCGTGCCATTGAGTTGAATTTCTCCAGTTGCTTCAAAGACGGTGTTCGTTTTCTCGCCGTCATCGACATAGAACTTGCCGCTGTTTCCGACGGCAACTTGAACCGCTTGTGTATTGCCATCAGCAGCAAAATTAATATTTCCGCCGTTAATTGCCTTAACAAGATCGGTGGCGCTCGCATCTTTGCCGAAATCAAGGTAAATCATGGATCCGGCGTTGTAGTTGATATTTCCACCGACAACAAACGTTCCGGGCGAATGTCCGGGTTTATGCCATGCTCCCTCGTTGAATGTCAAATCACCAACAATGACCGCATTCGCGCCGTTGCCGCCTGAAAGGGTTGCACCATCGGAAACTGTTACATTTTGCGCAGTAACCAGTCCATCAATTACGGTTTCACCTTCCGTCAAAGCGAATTTCTGACCGGTAAAATCAACCTCATTTTCAATGGTCACAGTACCGCGACCGCTTTTTTCAAAGTCGCCGCTAGTACTTGTAATTGAACCGCCTGCAAACGTGTAATCCGTGTCGCTATCGATCGACATTGCCAGATTGTTATTATTATCTTGGTTCTTAACAGTAACGCCGGCAGAAGCAACCGTGATATTTTGATTAACACCAGCGGTACCATTCTCGAATTTAACCTGGTCGTTATTCTTGAAACCATGCGAAGCCGTATTACCTTCTAACTCCCAATTAGAGCCGGAAGATTCGCCCCAAATCGCATTTGAATTACTTGGATTCCACGTGGCAACGTAGGAATTGGCGTCAGCAGTTCCAGAGTTGTTAATAGTAACTTTCAATTTTTCGGAAGTTGTATCTATACTGTCTATGGACAAACCTAATCGGTCGTTTACTAATACCTCATCGACTTTGCCAGTTAAATCGACATACGGAGTAGATACTAAATTGTATGTACCCGTTGCTGTCGAGCTATCAGCGAGCAATTCGACTTTAAATTTGTCAAGTAGCCCCAATTGATTTGCATTCAAAGTAACGGCAGCAGTTGAATCGTCAGCCGTGAGAGTCGAAACGTCAAACGCAAACGTTCCTCCCGCGACATTGATTTGGTTTGCTTCGACAGAATGCCCGCTTCCCTCAATCGTTACTTTGGCGTTAGCGCCGATGTTGATTTGATTTGAAGCATAGACTTCAACGCCGTGAATCTCTATATTGTTCCAATCAGTATAAGGCACATCCACGAGCGTTAAGTTTCCGCCGGTCAAATTGATATTACTGTTTTGGCCATAAGCACCTATGGAACGATCTATTGTTAACGTTCCGCCGCTCAAATTGACTTCGCTGTTGTTGCCGTAAAGAGATATGTGCGACGCTTGTAGCGTTCCACCGGTCTGTTTGATATTACTGTTGTCGCCATTAACGTTTATGGAGTTATCTATTGTTAACGTTCCGCCGCTCAAATTGAAAACACTGTTGTCGCCATCAATGCCTATGTACGACGCTTTTAACGTTCCGCCGCTCATAGTAAATTTACCTGTACCAGAGTTATTGTTATCAGGATCGTAATCACCAATGCCGCCAATACCCAAGTAGGATATATCAGCATTTCCACCAGTCATGGTAAACGTACCTTTACCACCGACTTTACCCCAACCGCCGAGTCGCAACTCCGTTCCATTTTCAAACTTGACGTCACCGCCGTTCACGGTAAACGAACCGTCACCGCCGACAGCAGTATCGTCGCCAAAATATCCGCCGCCGAACTGCACTACGGATTCTCCAGGATGACCAGCGGCAGTACTATTTGTCACCGTAAAAGTGTCGCCTTCCTTGACTGTCCATGAAGCAGAACCGGCTTTTGTGTTGCTGGATGTTGCGTTTCCTCCGAATATTAAATCTGTATAGTCATCAACAGTACCAGGAATACCATATCCGGTATACTGAGATTGCAGATCAATATTGACATTTTTGATACCGTTGGTCACATCGTTATCATCGTTATCGAGAATTTTGGGAGGCGAAATCGCAGTTCCCAATATAACATGTCTGTAATTAGTGGTATCCGTTTGAGCATTTTCAAGTGTGATATTGAGCGTAGCACCACCCTCAAAGTTTTTGATGTTGGCGTATTCGGCATTAGAACTGATAGTTCCATTTGACGCCGAATAATCCCAATCTTCGGCATGGGTTACGGGAACCTGAGAGAGACAACCTGTTGTTGCGAGTGTTGCTAAAAACAACCTCAACCGCTTCCCAATCGAGTTAGAATCATGCCTACTCGTTAAAATAGGCAGCCAAGAGCGGGGGGGGGGGGTGGAAAACCTGGGTGTTTTTTCATTTTGCTCCTCCTGAGCCTTTCGTGAAAATCTATGTTTTGTTGCGGGGAATAACGCTTA
The DNA here is from genome assembly GCA_031267635.1 of Planctomycetaceae bacterium. Taxonomy (GTDB): domain Bacteria; phylum Planctomycetota; class Planctomycetia; order Pirellulales; family Thermoguttaceae; genus WRMR01. Next base: position 3,895 of record JAIRYX010000236.1, on the reverse strand, counting down.
TTCAACCGCAATTTTACCGAAATACAAAATATTTTACAATTTTGTAATCTCCTGAATTTGCATCCGGTAAAATATACTGGTAATTATTATCGTCGATGATACTCTTTTTACTTTAGGATTTGATAAAAATTTTTCCGAGAGGAAAATTTTTCAAAAAGAGAAGAATCACAAGAGACATGAGGAACAGGTGAAGTTTTTGAAAAAGAAAAAGGGGAAACTCTTGATTTATTGGCTTAAAGCCGTTTTTCAGAGCGGGACTCATTTTCTGAAATTGCGTTACGAATTTTTTCTTCGTCGCTGTTTTTATTGGCAATGAGTAATCCATGTTCGGATTGTATAATAATCATATTTTCAACGCCAACCAACACAATCGGGCGTTTCGGATCGCTACCTTTTACAATATTATTGCGAGAATCTTTCGTCGTCATTTGACAATTTATCACCAGATTTTTCTCTTCGTCATGTTTGCCGCGATTCAAACGATCTAAAGCCGACCACGAGCCAACATCATCCCAAAAAAAACGTGCCTCAACAGCAACAAGAGAACCGGCTTTTTCCAAAACAGCGTAATCAATCGAAATGGATTCCATTTGGCGAAATTCCGATTGTAGAACTTCGGCATAGCCATTTGTGTTCCAAGCGTTTGCGATGTTGTCTAATCGGTATCCCAAATCAGGTTGATATTGATTGATTAAATCCAGTATTCGTTGCGCTTTCCACACAAAAATTCCGGCGTTCCAACCGAATTTGTCGGATTGTAAAAATTTTTCAGCGGTTTCACGATTCGGTTTTTCCCGAAAACGAATTACATGAAACGCATCCATAAAATTCGACCATTTTTGACAAACGGGACTATCCAACTTCGTTGCGCATTCAATATAACCATAGGCAGCCGAGGGAAACGTCGGCTTAACGGTAATCGTTACAAGACGTTCCGGCGATTCCTCGACAATTTCCGCAGCAAAATGGATTGTATCGCAAAAAGCAGAATACGGCTCAATAACGTGGTCGGATGGAAGAACTGCCATTATTGCGTCGGGATCGTTTTTCAAAAGATGAACCGCCGCAAGTCCCAAACATGGAGCCGTGTTCCGCGCAATCGGTTCGGTCAGAATATTCTCATGCCGCAACCAAGGCAAGGTTTCCACCACAAGCGATTCTAAAGTTTGCCCTGTTACAACAATTACTCGCTCGCGCGGAATCAATCCGTCCAACGATTCCGCCGCGTTTTGCAATAACGGGCGTTCCTTGTGAAAAGTAAGAAATTGTTTCGGACGTTCTTTTCGGCTTTCGGGCCACAACCGCGTCCCTTGCCCGCCCGCCATGATCACTGCGTATAACATTTTCAACCGCCTTTTCAAGTTGGGATGAGTCTATCTTGCTTTGTCAATGAAACTTTAGTATAATGCTATTTTGTTTTTAATCAAACGTAACGAGTTAATCGCTCAACTCAAATAAATCCGCACGGCAACTGGGGCGCTACAGTCAGTTTTACCAAAAAATATTACTCAGCCCTTATTTATAAAATCCCCTTAGTAGCCAACAAAGCCCCCGATATGCGCCCTTATTCCCTTATTTTTCCTTTAATTTTTTTTGATAAAATCCATGATCTAAAAAAATAGGGTGCGTTTGTGGGTTCGCTACTAATGGAAACTTGATAAATAAGGGCGGCAATAGTAACATCTTTCGGATAACCAGTCAATAGAGACGCCATTATATTGTTACCCAGTGCGGATTTATTCGGTTTGATCGGCTGAATCGTTACAGTATTTTATAAATCAATCCCTCTCCCAAATGTGAACTAAACAGAGAAATTTTTATTGACAATAATTTTAATCAATAACAACATGATGACAAAGATTCCAGCCCGATTGCATCTTGCCGAAAATGAAATACCGAAGACATGGTATAATGTTCGTGCCGATATGAAACAAAAACCGGAGCCGCTATTGCATCCCGGAACACGAAAGCCATGTACTCCAGACGACCTCGCGCCGGTCTTTTGTAAATCTTGTATCGAACAGGAATTAGACGATAACACTCGAGAAATTCCGATACCGGAGGGCTTACAGGAATTTTACCGAGCTTATCGTCCCGCTCCGCTTATTCGCGCATATTTCCTTGAAAAATCGCTTGATACGCCGGCGGAAATTTACTACAAATTTGAGGGAACGAACACGTCCGGTTCGCATAAACTCAACTCGGCAGCCGCTCAAACGTATTATGCAAAAGCCGAAGGCATGACCTCGTTGACCACCGAAACCGGCGCAGGACAATGGGGAACGGCAATGGCGATGGCATGCGCGTTTTACGGCATCGACTTGACTGTTTATATGGTTAAAGTGAGTTCGCAGCAAAAGCCCTACCGCAAAGTGTTGATCGAAACTTACGGCGCGAAACTGATCCCGTCTCCGTCCGACACAACGGAAGCGGGACGTAAAATTTTAGCGGCAAATCCGAATACCGGCGGTTCGCTTGGTTGTGCGATTTCGGAGGCAATCGAAGTCGCATTGAAAACGCCGAATTGTCGTTATGTTCTCGGCAGCGTGCTGAATCACGTTTTACTTCACCAGTCGATTATCGGTCAAGAAGTGAAAACGGCGTTTCATAAATACGGCGTGAAACCGGATGTCATTATTGGTTGTGCGGGCGGCGGCTCGAATCTCGGCGGTTTAATTGCTCCGTTTATGGGCGAAAAACTGCGGGGCGAAGCGGATTACCGTTTTATTGCGGTTGAACCGGCGTCGTGCCCGTCGTTTACGCGGGGACGTTTTGCTTACGATTTCGGCGACACGGCAACGACAACTCCGCTGATGAAAATGATGACGCTTGGCAACGGATTTATGCCTGCTCCGAATCATGCCGGCGGCTTGCGGTATCATGGGATGAATTCCACGTTGTCGCAACTTTACAAAGATGGATATATCGAAGCAAGAAGCGAAGTGCAAACGGATGTGTTTGACGCGGCAATCCGCTTTATGAAAGTGGAAGGAATTTTGCCCGCGCCGGAATCCTCGCACGCCATTAAAGCGGCAATTGACGAAGCATTGGAATGTAAAAAAAGCGGCGAGAAAAAGGTCATTCTGTTCGGTCTTACCGGAACGGGCTATTTCGACATGTCCGCTTATGAAAGTTATCACGCAAAAACGATGTCGGATTACATTCCTACGGATGAAGATTTAGCAAAGGGTTTTGCAACGATTCCAGAGATACCGCTCAATGATTGACGTTGTCGAGCTGGGAGTTTGAGCCATGCGCCGTGTTCCCAAAAGAGAATAGAGGTAACTAGTCAATCGCTCAAACCACATAAATCCGTACCGGGCGTCTGGGTAATTGCAGTCAATTATACCGAAAGACTTTACTCTTGCAGCCCTTATTTATTTATCACGTTTCCCTTATTAGCCAACAAAGTTCCCAAACGCGCCCTTATGCCCTTATTTTTTTATCGCAAAGGCGAAAAAGTCGCACAAAGGATTTATAACGAACAACCTTTGTGCGCCTTCGTCGCCTTGGTGGTAAAAACAGAAGGACATAAGGGCGAGTTTGGCGGTTTTGCCAGCTACTAAGGGAAACTTGATAAATAAGGGCTGCAATAGTAAAATCTCTCGGAATAACTATTTAGTCGCCGTGTGGATTGAATTGGTTTGAGACAACTGAATAGTTATGATCTTTTTACGCTTTCCTACCCCCAGTTCCACAGGGGGTTATTCAAACGGAACTCCTACGGAGTTATGCGGAATCATTATTGGACGCTCCCTGATGAAGATAACCATACTGCGGACTGAATTGAGACGCGGCGTAACATGAGAGTATAATATTCACCGCCGGTCTAGGAAGTATTCGCTTTTCGTGATAAAATAAAAGGCGGTTGTGTTGTTTTCATTTTTCCCATTCG
>JAIRYX010000226.1 GCA_031267635.1 Planctomycetaceae bacterium | reverse complement strand
CAATGTGTCTGCTCAAGTGATATTCAAGGAGATACTGCGCAAAATTCCAAATAATTCAGCATAAAATCAATGCTGAATGCAAAATTCTAAACCAATTGCTCGAAAATTAAAACGAAAATCCCCCTCAAAAATAAAATTCGTCAATTAATACGGTTTTTAGAAACTCTCTTGAGTTGATGAGTTGGTCGGCGTGATTGCGTAAAGTGTTCGCAAAACGCTGTAATTCCGGGACGTTTTGTATCCAGCTAAGTAAAAAACGGCTCGTAGACACTTCATCCGCTTGTGCCTAAAACTCAAGGTAAGCAACGTATAAATCACGATTCAAATTCAACGTTCTTTGAAGCCGCTCCTCTTCATTTTTTGTCGCGTCCAAATTGTAAGAATGTTTCATCAAAACGAAACGAATTCCTTTTTAATGAGTTTTTCGAGTCTTTGTCCAGCGTTTCGCGTAACAAGCAGCGGCGAAACGTCGTCAATTGCTCGTTGAACAGCTTGACCACATGGAATCGGTCTAAAACATGCACCGCATAAGATTCAAAAAATCGAGTATAATGTTTATGCTCTTTGGCGAACGTTAAATGAATCTGTTTGATACAACTGCAATCGTGGCATTGGACGCGAGGAACATCCAGAACGATCATTATGGATTTATTGCCGATAGAAACTGATGCGGATAACTTCCTTTACGCCAAACGTTAAAACTCCCGCAATCAAGGCAACGAACTTCGCTCGAATTGGCTGGCTTCAATATAAAACTCCATCCCACCGACCACAGCAGGATTGTTAACCACCCGGTATCCACGAATTCCAAGCATGTGATATAATATATCTTGAGTGGACATTTTGATTCCTTTGAAAAGAAATTGATTTAATTCCTTCTATTGTAGCATTTTGTCCGCTTGTTAAAATGCTAATGAATAAGGTATGAACTTGTCGGATGAACCGGAAAACGATGTGTTTATCGTTGGAAGAATAGAAAACTTTCATTTGAATGGATACCGTGAAAACAATACCAATTACCGATAATTCTGGAGAGCCGTCCGCCGTTGTTACTAAAGAAATGCCGATTGTCAAATCGCGGGATTTCACGCTTTATTACGGTAAAAAAAACGGCGTGGACAAAATCACGATGGACATTTGGACAAACTCTGTTACCGCAATTATCGGACCGAGCGGTTGCGGGAAGAGTACGTTTTTGCGAAGTATCAACCGTATGAACGATTTGATTCCCGGTGTGCGGACGGAAGGATTACTTTCGGTGGAAGAGCAGGATATTCACGACCCGATGATGAATCTCGTGCAATTACGGCGGGTTGTCGGCATGGTGTTTCAGCGTCCAAATCCGTTTCCGAAAAGTATTTATGATAATGTCGCCTATGGTCCACGATTGCAGGGAATCCGCAACCGCGTGCAACTTGACGAAATTGTTGAAAAATCACTGACGGCGGCGGCTCTTTGGAAAGAAGTCAAAGACACGCTGAAAAAATCGGCGTTATCGCTTTCAGGAGGTCAGCAGCAGCGGCTTTGTATTGCCCGCGCACTCGCCACCACGCCGAAAGTATTGCTTATGGACGAACCATGCAGCGCACTTGATCCGATTGCGACCGGAAAAATTGAGGAATTGATTCGTTCGCTCCGAGACACTTATACGATTTGCATTGTTACGCATAACATGCAACAAGCCGCGCGGGTCAGCGATATGACCGCGTTTTTCTGTCTCGGCAAACTTATTGAGTACGACAACACGAATAGCATTTTCACCAATCCCAAACAAAAACAAACCGAGGATTACATTACCGGACGTTTCGGATAGGACAGTAAAAACAGATTTTTGCCGCAAATGCGCGAATTGGTTACGAATATTTTGCGTACTCGTTCACACGATTTTACTCCCGCGCAACGGTTCTACTCCTCACACTTGACATTTCGGTTTTCACTGGTATCGTTTACCGCATACCGTAATATTGCTTGCGCAAGCAGTATTAGGGCTTGGGGAACATGATGAACAAGTGAACACTGTCTTTAAAAACGATTTCAAGCGTGAGGAGTATTTTAGCCATTTGCAAAGATTTTATGTTAAAATTCCGATGTTGGTGTATAATTGTCGATTTACGGTGTGCATAACATGAGTGAGTAATGTAATTGAGGTTTTCAATCTTATCAAAATTGTCTGCTTATTGCATCTTTGGGAGGATTGATTTATACAATACTATCACTATTCCGTCGCCCAACCCAAATAAATCCGCATGGTAACTGGGTAACTATAGTCAAATTTTCCGGAAAGTATTACTTTTGCTGCCCTTATTTATAAAATTCCCTTAGTAGCCCCAAACAGTGCTAATATGCGCCCTAATTCCCTTACTTTTCGTTTAATTTTGATAACAACCCATCCTCTGAAAAATAAGGGAGGGCTGAAATGGTAAAGCCGTTCGGATAACGGTGCAGTTGCCTAGCACGAAGTTCTTCAATTTCCTTTGATATGAAAAATGTCAAATTGATAGTATTTTACGTTGAAAAATGTCAAATTGAAATTGCGTGATTTTGTAATAGTGTGGATTTATTTAGCTTGAGCAACCGAGCCAGAGTGTTCTATTGCGTTTTCAAATATTGTCCGCCCAAAAACGAAATAATCAGAAAATTTTGGATGAATCAGGAGTTTTTCTTTTAATGATGAAAAAGTATTGCTTTTATCTTTTCCGATGGCAGCTTTCTACGCCGATTTTGGCAATTGTTTTGATTGCTTTGCACGGATTATTTAACGATTGGATTATCACGATCATTGCCAATTTCATTGGCGGTCTTATCTTTTTTTGGGTAGATCGGATTATTTTTAAGGTGGAATACACCTTTCCGCTTTGGGAAATCAAAGACAACATTGTATGCGCCGACTGCGGACAAACTTGTCGTGGTTTTCGGCTTGTCAAGACTAACAACTATGACCGTATCAACGATAAAGAACCGCAGTTCCGTTGTGTAACCTGTTCGCAAGAGAAAATCAAACAACTTCATCAACGCGGTGTGAATGTTTCCTAAAGAAGAAGCAAGAGCAGCCATTGAAACGATGGCTACTCGTTGACTTTTACTTTTATTCCAATACCGCGAGGTAACGTTCCGCGTCGAGAGCTGCCATGCAACCGGTTCCGGCGGCTGTGATTGCCTGACGATAATAATCATCCGCAACGTCGCCTGCTGTGAAAACTCCCGCAACACTGGTGTGACAGCGAAACGGAATAGGTCGGACGATATAACCTTTATCGGTCAGATCGAGTTTACCTTTTAAGAATGCGGTATTCGGCGTATGCCCAATTCCGAGAAAAACACCTGCAACATCTAACCGCAAATCGCTTTCACCAACCGTACTTTGAAGAACCGCACCGGTAACGCCTGATTGATCGTCGCCTAACACTTCACCAAGCATTCTGTTCCACAAAATTTCGATTTTTTCGTGTTCTGTCGCTCGTTTCACCATGATTTTTGACGCGCGAAGTTGATCACGACGATGCACAAGATATACTTTTTTCGCAAATCTGGTAAGATAATCCGCTTCTTCAACCGCAGAATCGCCGCCGCCGACAACAATGATATTTTTGTTGCGAAAACGTGGCAATGCACCATCGCAAACAGCACACGCACTCACACCGTGATTTTTGAAACGGTTTTCCGATTCAAGACCGAGATAATTCGCTTTCGCTCCTGTTGCCACAATAACACTTTGTGCTTCATAGGTTGTGCTATCAGAAACAATCAATTTAAAAGGGCGTGTCGTAAAATCCACTTTGGTAACATCTTCCGACAAAGTTCGCGTCCCAAAATTGATTGCCTGCTGCCGCATCAATTCGACCAACTCAGGACCGGAAACGCCTTCTTTTTTGTGCGGCGGAAGCATCACCAGCCGCGATTGATCAACGGAACTTGCCAAATACGTTTCCAAATCGCCAAACGGAAACCCTGGATAATTTTCAACTTCTGTTGTCAGAGCAAGTTGTCCCATTGGCAATGTTCCCGCCGCCTGGTTTTCGGCAGTCATCGCACCTTCAATAACAAACGGCTCCAATTGCGCCCTTGCCGTATAGATCGCCGCCGCCCAAGCCGCCGGACCGCTGCCGATAATTATCACTTTTTCTGCCATTTTTTATAAATCCTTTCAATTCAGTTAGGTTAAGATTTTGAAATCATTTCGGTAATTCGTTGCTGGTAATGAATCCGTCGGCGTTTTTGTCGAGTCGCCCAAAACGTGCGACGCTTTCATTTGTGAATCCCGGCGATGCGAATTCATACAATGACACCTGACCATCGCCGTCCAAATCGCACCGCACAAACCAAGTCGGCAACCCTTGCGTCGGCGCAGCGTATTTTCGTGTTTGAGCAGGCGGAATTTTTCCAGTCAGGTAATTTTCGCCAGATTGTGATTTTTCCGCACTGTTTGTACTGGTTTCCGTCTCATTTTCTGTTATCTCATTTTTTCCGACTTCGATTTCTTCGTCGGTGGCGGCTTGTTCACGACTGAGGATATTGTTTAATGTTTCCGAGTCGTTGGAAGTATCGACTATTGACGATTTTAGAGTCGAAACATTTTTAATGAGCGGGCGGAAAAGCGAATCGGTATTTTCCTGTACAGAAATTACTTGATTAGCAATCAACTGCTGTAATGGATATGGATTGTGAATCGTTCGCCATCGGGAAAATTTTTCGATATGGTTTGCTAACTCATCTAATGTTAAAATATTATCGCCGTTCAGATCCATCACCTGTGGCGATCCGGACATTTTCTCGTACCATTCGTCTATTTCAAGTTTGCCGTTTCCGTTTGTATCATACTGAGCGATAAGATGTTCCGTGTAGCGAAGCATTTTTGGCGACAACGGCTGCGACACAGTCGCTCGATCCAGGAATGATCGAGCGTCAAGCGGTTCGTTGACGTCCAATCCCGAAAAATCCGGCACTGTTCCTATGTCCGGCAAACTAGCAGGAGTATTGGGCGAGGTGGTAATGCCCGGCGGCAGACTTCCCCGCGCACTGTTGCGCGGCGAAAACGGACGTGTTCTACCGCTACTAGACTCGCCGCGCGGACGACGACCGGATGGTTGTGCGACCGCAAGTGTGTCGCAAAAAATTGCGAAAAAGACGCAAATTAAACAAATTGTATATTCTTTCATTTGGAAAGACTTTGCGCAAGAAAAATTTTAATAATTTTTAAGTTTTTTAATCATTACACCGATTATGCGAGAATTTTTATTGAATGGAATGAGTTTTTTATATATAATATACCCAAAGAAAGATGTTTTTCAACTCAGAAATTGATTTTCGAGCATTTTTTGTGTTTTTTATTCTCATACAGGTAATTTTTCCCGCCTATGCCTGTTTGCGACTATCAAGGATGATTTAATCAAATGAGGGTATCAATAAAAACCATAAGTTTTTTATCTTTCGCGAAAATTTACGAAAATTGAACTACAGAGCATTCAGAGTACGCCGAAATTAACAGAAAAACTTTCTGTTAATTTCGGCGTACTCTGGGTAGTCGGTAGTTTAAGAAGATTTTGCGGTTTTCGCGGATAAAAACTTTGGAAGATTCCCGTTATTTATGAGGAGACAGGATCAATGATGATCTTTGCTGATGCGCTTGCGAAACCGCAGCTTTTCAATCAACGTCAATTGCAAATTGTTCGCGACATCATTTCCGGTGGCGGACGGATTTCGACCATTTTAACACAGCTCGGAGCGCGTTCCGAAGAAGAAGCGTTTCATTATCTCGCGCTAACGCTTGGAATGCGGCTGCTGGATTTGTCTAAAACCGAAGTGGATCAAGACGTGTTACAAACGTTTCCGATGAAAATGGTTCATCGCTACGGCGTTTTTCCGGTCGGTTACGATCCTGACGGTTCGTTGGTTGTCGCAACCGGTAATCCTTTCGATTTATACGCCATTGACGCGATTTCGGCAACGGTCAAAACACCGGTTACGCCGGTTGTGGCGTTGCCGTCGGAACTTGCCAAATTGATTAAAACGTATCTCGGCGTCGGTGCGGAAACCATTGAAGGACTTCTGGCTCAAGCGGGCGAAGACGGCGGCGTAGAAATGCTCGAAGAATTGGAGTGGGATCAAAGCGGTGACGCGGCGATGGCGCAGGAAGCGTCGGTGGTACGGTTAGTCAACGATATTCTGACCGAAGCAATCGAAGCCCGTGCGAGCGATATTCATATCGAAGCGCAGGAACATGGTATGAAAGTCCGCTACCGCATTGACGGCGTATTGCAGACACAGCCGATGCCTCCGGAAATCAACCGTTTTCAGTCGGCGATTGTCAGCCGTCTGAAAATTATGGCGCGGCTCAATATTGCCGAAAAACGAATCCCGCAGGACGGACGTATCAAACTGAAAGTGCAGGGACGCGAAATTGATATTCGTCTTTCGATTATCCCGATGCTGCACGGCGAAGGAATCGTCATGCGTGTTCTCGACAAAGACCGCATGAATTTCACGCTCAAAGGAATCGGCATGGATGCGGACATTTACGACGCTTTCGGTCAGTTAATCAAACTGCCGCATGGTATTATTCTTGTCACCGGTCCAACCGGTTCCGGTAAAACGACGACATTGTACAGCGCGTTGAATGAAATCAAAGACGAAGCGACAAAAATTATTACGACAGAAGACCCGATTGAATACCAACTCGACGGCATCAACCAAATTCAGGTTCACACGAAAGTCGGACTGACGTTTGCGGCAAGTTTGCGTGCGATTTTGCGTCACGACCCGGACGTCTGTCTTATCGGAGAAATTCGCGATTTTGAAACGGCGGAAAATGCGATTCAAGCGTCGCTGACCGGACACATTGTCTTCAGCACGCTTCACACCAACGACGCTGCCGGAGCGTTTACGCGAATGATCGACATGGGCGTTGAACCGTTTTTGGTATGTAGTACAGTCGAAGGAATTATGGCGCAGCGGCTTGTCCGGCGTTTGTGCAAACATTGTGCCGAACCGTACATTCCCGATTTGAAAGACACGCCGAAGGATTTTCCGTTTGACAAAATGCGTGAGGAAAAATCCGAAGTGTTACGCCCTGTCGGATGCCGCGAATGTCGGCACACGGGTTACAGCGGACGTGTGGCTATTTATGAATTATTGATTGCTAACGATGAAATCCGCCAACTTGCCGGTCAACGAAGTCCGGCACACTTTGTCAAAGAAGCCGCTCGCAAAGCCGGAATGATGACGCTTCGTGAAAACGGCTGGCGTAAAGTGCTGTGGGGAACAACGTCGATTGATGAGATTGTGAGAATGGCAAGACACGATTAGGTGATTTTATAAGAGGGACTTTGAGGGGTTGTTCGTGAGGAGAGTGAGCAGAGTTTTCTGAAAACTCACACTGTTTCCAAAGTCGCTCATTGGAAAATAGCGGGAACAGTTGCATGTTTCGTGCTGTTTACGAGATTGCGTGTAAGAATAGAAAAAAGGGGCGTATGCAATACGCCCCGATTTGTTTTTGTAGAAATTTTATCCTCATTGCGACGGCATTTGACAACTCACGCCGCCGGCGGCGGGGAGATAGGCGTTGAGAGCATAATCCGCAACCATACGGTGTGCGCTGAAACGCCAAGCTAACGTACTAAACGAATACTTCATGCGGCGAATCCAGCCGGTCGGAAGCCCGTGTTCATCGACTTCGTAATACAACGGCACGACTTCGTTTTCTAGCACATCGAACAGACTTTCTCCGTCGCGCTGGTCGGTGATGTGGTCGTCCACATGATGCGAACCTTTGCCAATAGCAAAACCATTTGTTCCATCATACGCCTCTGCCCACCAACCATCAAGAATCGAAAGATTGAGCGCGCCGTTTAAAACCGCTTTCATGCCGCTTGTTCCCGACGCTTCAAGCGGGCGGCGGGGATTGTTAAGCCACACATCCACGCCTTGCACCATGTGACGCGCCACGTTAATATCGTAGTCTTCAATGAAAACAATGCGGTTGGCGAAACGCGGATCATGCCGCAAATTGGCAATTTGCCGGATGTATTCTTTGCCGGGATTGTCCGCCGGATGCGCTTTACCGGAAAAAACAAGCTGTACCGGCTTATCAGGATTATTGCAAATTCGATCAAGACGCTCAATGTCGGTCAGTAAGATCGTCGCGCGTTTGTAAGTCGCAAAACGTCGAGCAAAACCAATCGTCAAAATTTGCGGATCAAGCAGATTCCGCGTTTGTTCGATCACTTCGTCCGACTCGCCGCGACGACGGCATTGACGGCTAACACGACGACGGACAAACGCAATGAGCATCGTCTTGAGCGCGTTATGCGTTTCCCAAAGTTCGCCCGGATCCATCTGATGTACGCCGAGCCATTCGGATGGATCAATGGATTCCTGCGACCAATTCATGCCGAGATAACGTTCAAAAAGCGTTTTCATCTGCCACGACATCCAGCTTTGAACATGCACGCCGTTGGTGATGTGACCAATCGGAATTTCTTCTTCCGCGCTGTGAGGCCAAAGTCCCGCCCACATCCGACGCGAAACATGACCGTGTAACGCACTGACCGCGTTTGCATAACGCGACAATTTCAAGCCCAGCACTGTCATGCAGAATGTTTCATTCGTATTATACGGTTCGACGCGTCCGAGCGACATCAATTGATCGTGCGAAATGCCGAGTTGATCGCGCAACGGTCCAAGATGTTCTTCCATCAAACCGCTGTCAAAACGGTCATGACCGGCGGGAACTGGCGTGTGCGTCGTGAAAACGGTACGCCGCGCGGTTTCGCGTAACGCTTCTTCAAACGACAAACCGTCTTCCTGCATTTTTCCGCGAATCACTTCGAGCGTCGCAAATGCGTTATGACCTTCATTCAAATGGTAAACACCAGGCGTAATTCCAAGCGTTTTCAAAACGCGGACTCCACCGACGCCGGAAACGAGTTCTTGACGAATGCGAGTGCGGTTGTTTCCGCCGTACAATCGGCTGGTTAATTCGCGGTCTTCCGGCGAGTTTTCTTCAAGGTCGGTATCAAGCAAGTAAAGATTCACACGTCCGACACGCAATAAACGCACTTTCGCATGAATCGTTCCGGTTCGTGTCTCGACGGAAATCATAATTTTATTGCCGTGTCTATCAAACGCAGGAGTGAGCGGGAGAAACTCAACCGTCGTATCGAGATATTCTTCCTGCTGCCAGCCGCTTGCGTCGAGATGCTGCTTGAAATAGCCCTGATCGTAAAACAATCCAATCGCCACAAGCGGAACACCGAGACCGCTTGCCGACTTAATGTGATCGCCGGACAATACGCCGAGACCGCCGGAATAAATCGGTACTGATTCGTGAACGCCAAATTCGAGCGAAAAATATGCAACCGGCTGCGAACCTAACACGCCGACATTTTTTTTCGCCCAATCGGGACGAGTATTGAGATACTCGATCATGCGGCGGTACGACTGGTCTATTCGCGTATGGAGGACGAGTTCATTGATGCGATGTTCCAACCGTTCCGGCGTAAATTCCTGCAACAACGCAATCGGATTATGCCCAAGATGTCGCCAGCGAATCGGGTCAAGCGTGCGAAATGTGTTAATAACTTCGGGATGCCAACTCCACCAAAGATTATTAGCAAGGGCTAAACATTTTTCGTATAATCCTTGCGGCGTCATTCCTAAGTTTGAGAGAACGCATGATTTGTCTCCCATGCACCTATCGTACAACCCTTGCGGCGGCGTTCCTGCGTTTGTGTAAGTTGCTGCCGTATTTAATGTACTGTCTTGACTCATTCCTGACACTTAACACCTCTTTTTCTGAGCGATTAAACTGAAACCAATAAAATTTTGCGATTTGATATGCGGAACAAAATCCCTTGTTGTTTTCTCATTTTTTCCGTCGTAAAGCAACACAAACCGTTTTCCCTGTCACTTTAAGACGCCCTGTCGGAAAACCGTACTTACCGCTTGCCCCAACGCAATGAGTAAACATCTCGAACCTTATCTGTATTATATAACAAAAAAAGTTTCAGTAGTATATGATTGTTGACATAAAACAGGAATAATAGCACTGCTATAAATTGTACAAAAGTCACAAACCTTGCAATCATCGCAAAAGGATACAGATTCCTTGTTTTGATTGTTGTTTTTTTATCAAATCAGGTAAATTTTTTCTGGCTGTACTAAACAATCACCAAAACAAGTAAAACAAGAGTCTTTGGAATATTAGGAACTATACACAAATAAGTTTTCCTGATTATTTCGTTTTTGGGGAATAATCTTTAAAAACGCAATAGAAAACGATGGTATCAGTTGCCCACCTCAAATAAATCCGCACTGGTCAACTACATCGTTACCCGAACGGCTTTACCATTGCAGCAAGTTTTCCTTATTAGCCAACAAAGCCCCCAAACTCGCCCTTATGCCCTTATTTTTTAGATCATGGATTGTTACCCCAAAAACTTGAACGAACAATTAAGGAAATAAGAGCGCATATCGGGAACTTAGTTGGCTGCTAAAGGGAACTTGGTCAATAAGGGCGGTAATAATAAAGTCTTTCGGATAATTAGTCAATGGAAACATCGTCATTAAGATTGTTGCCCAGTGCGGATTTATTGGCTTGAGCGATTGAATAGTTGCCCAAATATTCGTGAACGGTTATCAACATTCTTTGCCGTACAATTGAATCAATCTTGTATCTAATGAAAGCATTTGTTATAATTCCCGCGCGGTGAATATAAAAATTTTCTGGAAACACTGTTGTTTGTAGGCGGCGATGTCACGTTTCACAAAAAATAAAGACGAGGAGGAGGAAAAACTTTCCAATCATCAAAGTCGTTTGCTGGGGGAAGACGAAGGCGATGAAGGAGACGAATCGGCTCGCGGATTTCGGGCTTTGTTTGTTTATGCACAAAATGGGGTGCGTCCGCGACGATTATTTGCTACCGTTCTTGCAACGGCGATGACAGCAGTCGGTTTGGGATGTCTTATTATCAGTTTGAGTATTTGGGTTATGGAAATGAAACGTCCGACGACCGAAATGGCGGTTCACGCACTTGATTTCGGGGCGTTTGAAAATGCGAGGCAGTATGCTCAAAGCGTTCTTCGGTTTGCTAAAAAACATGAAACGCAAAAACGGAGAACCGCGTTTTTCGTTTACGGCGTAGCAACTTCGGAATTGGTCGATCAATCCCGCATCGGCGACAAAAAAACGTTCTACAAAAACGCAGCGGACGCATTGGTGGAATCAGAACAACTCGGATTTATTCCCGGACGTGAAGCGGACGGTTACTATTATTTGGGAAAGTCGCAGTTGGAATGCGGAGATTACACCGACGCCATTAAAAATCTTGAAACTGCCCTCCTGAAAAATCCATCGCGTGAAAAAAATATTGCGTGGTACTTGGCAAATGCCTATTATTCTTCACCAAAGCCGAATTTTGACAAATCTATCAGCTATCTTCAACGTTTTGATGAATTATTGCCTGCATTGGAACTAGAACAACAAAACGCGGCAATGCTTCGCGTGTTTATTTATGTTGACCAGGGACGCATTGAAGAAGCGGAGCAGGAAATCACGCAAGTACCGGAAACGCAACATTTTATTGTGCGACGTGAATTTGCGTTCGGAAGAATTGCGATGTTACAATCGGTGATGTGTCTGTCACGTGCGGAATACCTGGAACATTCGACTCAACTCGGCGTGCCGAAAGAAGAATTACGTCTTCTTGAAAAAGAATTGAAAAAAACGCCGCTGCCGTCGGGCGAAACGGAAAATTTATCGTCTATTAGGAAAAATCGTCGTATTCATCCTTTTGTCACCATGCCGATTGTTTACATTCGAGAAGAGACTATCGCTGAAACAGACAACCAACAGCAAAATCTATCAAAAGATAAAGTGATTCAAACATGGCGAAACTTAAACAAACAATATCTTCAGAACGCAATTCAGCATTTTGAGAATGTGAAAACGCACGATTCTCAATTGCTGGAATGGTATCGCAAAGCGGCTTTTCAGGAAGCCAATTGTTACGAACAATTAGGAGACTACGAACATGCGCAGTTAGAATACAACGCTCTTGCTAAAACGTTTCCCGGCACGCCCGAAGCCATTACCTCGCAATTTCGTTGGGGGTATATTGAACATATCATTCGTAATAATCCGCAAGACGGATTAGCGTCGCTGGAACGTTTTTTTCAGATGCTCGATAAACATAACGAAGAGACCGGCGCGCGGATGCCGATTTCCGACATGACGCAAGTGGGAATTACAGAAATCCAAAAGTTAATCAATGCGTCGCAATTTGAGATGGCGGAAGAAATTCTTTTGTATTTTCAACGGTTGCTTTCGGAAGAAACGCAGGCACGTTTGTTTTCATTGCTTTATTCTCAATGGGGAGACCAAATTGCCGAAAGTGCGGCTGAAAAGCCGTTTGAGGAACACCGGACGCTCATTGCCGAATCACAGAAAAAATATCAACTTGCAGGAAAGTGGTACAGAACGTTATCGCAATGGACGTTTGCCGACTCGGAATATCTCGCCAACGTGTGGAACAGCGCAGAATATTTGCGGAAAGGACGCGATTTTTTACAAGCGATTGTGATGTATCGAAAGTTTCTCGAAAGCGATATTCTAACACGTCAGGCATTATCGCATTATTACATTGGCTCAATGCTGTTTGAAATGGACGCCGTTGAGGAAGCCATTGAAGAATTGGAACACGGAGTAACAGATTATTCAGACGATCCAATTACAGAGGAAACGCGGTTGATGTTGGTTTATGCGTTGGAAGAAAAAAGAGAATGGAATCGTGCCGTTGATTTATTGATTTTGAACCTGAATGGCAAATACGCTCCTGATTCCGAAATCTATCGCAATTCACTGTATGAACTCGGATGCGTGTATGCCAAAATGGGAAATCACGATAAAACGGTGGAAACGTTTGAAAGCGTCATTGCGTTATATCCCGACGACAAGCGTGTTGCCGGATCGCATTATAGGATTGCTATGTCTGATCTGAATTATTTAAACAAAATCGAAAGTCAGGTAGAACATTATTCGTTAAAACATCAACAAGACGCAACATTGCAAATGATGTCCGGTTTGCGTCAGGATGCGTTGAATCATTTGCAACAATCGCGGACGTTATTATTGCAACAAGACGAAAAGATTGGTTTGGATTCGGCGGAACAACGAATGTTGCGAAATACGTTTTTGCTTATCGGGAGAATTTTCGCAGAAATGGGACCGGAACATTATGACGAAGCCGTCCGCGAAAACCGCAATACTATCGCGCGGTACATGAATCACCCGGACGTTTTACAAGCTTATTTGCAATTAGCGAGTGTTTATCAATATCAAAACTCTCCTGAAAACGTCCAAAAGACGATGAATCAAGCACAAATTTTATTCCGGCGTTTTCAGACAGCAAAAGCGTTTCAACAAGAAACCATCTACAGCGAACAAGATTGGCAAAAATTATTGCAAACGCCGTAAAGAGACGTCGTCGCCATTCATGCCATTTTCTATGAGTGTTTCTTCACTTGTTTGCTCAAACTAAATTTCTCATTTAAGGAATTTCCTCATGCGCTTAGAAAATTTCTTTTTAAAAACTTTAGCGTCAAATTCTTGATTTTTGTCGCTCATTATAAGGGACACGAGAGACTTTGCGAACTTGAGGGACAGGAAGCAGTTTTCAGTGGACAGTTGCTTGATGACAGAAAACGAATCGCTGAAACTGTTCTCAACATCCCTTTCGTTCCTGGGGTTGTTTTAGTCGATTTTTCTTTCGCTCTTGTTTTTTTGATCAATCTGTGTCATAATAAACAGAAGTTGTGTACTATTGCATGACACGATTTTAACCCAAATGGAGAAACAAATGATTAACAAACCTCGCGTGATTCTTTCCGGTTTTGCCGACGAAGCGACGAGCAGCAAAAACGCCGTTGAACAGTTCGCCGTTTATGCCGCTCTTGGATTGCAATATTACAGCATTCGTTTTATCGACGTCGGCGACGGCGTGAAAAATGTGATGAAACTGACCGTGGCGGAAATCCAGCAAATACGGCAACAACAAGACGAGTACGGAATCAACGTTTCCTCTATTGGTTCGCCGATTGGTAAAATTAAATTGGAAGATAAAGACGACGGAACGTCGAATAGTTATATCCCGTTTGAGCAATATCTTAAAAACGACGTGCAAAAAGCGTGCGAACTGGCGCATGCCTTTGAGACGAAACTGATCCGCGGTTTTTCGTTCTATCACCCGAAAGGTGAAGATCCGGAAAAATACATTCCACAGGCGACCGACCGCATCGGGCAGATCACGGAGCTGTGCCATCGGCATGATTTGACGTTCGGTTTGGAGGTGGAAGCGAATTTGGTAGGGCAGAACGGCACGATTCTTGCAGAAATTTATAGGCAGGTGAACCATCCGGCGTTGACGCTGATTTTCGATGGAGCGAATCTTGTTATGCAAGGTTACGACGAGTTAGAAGTTGCGGAGCAATACCGCGCGATGAAACCCGGGCTTGGTTGGTTTCATGTGAAAGATTATGTCGCTCAAACTCGCGAGAAAGGCGGACATGTGGACGAAGAATCGCAGGCGGAATTTGTGCCGAGCGACGTCGGCGTTTCCGGTTACGAGTTGGCGTTCCGCGATTTTGCCGCGATATGTCCGCAAGTCGAAGCCCGCCTCAAGCAGCGCGGCATTCCCGGCGTGTTTGTCGATTTGGAGCCGCACTTAAAAGGTGGCGGGCAATTCGGCGGTTTCAGCGGACCGGACGGAACAGGCGTCGCGTTACGCGCGCTCTGCCGTGTATTAGATCGCGTCGGTATCGAGTATCACCTCCGCGACTTTAACGACATCCGGGCGACCAGAGGATTTTGAAAAAGAAACGAGAAATCGTAACTATTCAGTGGCTCAAACCATATAAATCTGCATTGGGCGTCTGGGGAATGATAGCCAATTATACCGAACGGCTTTACTATTACATCAAACGGTTTTACCATTGCCGCCTTTATTCCCTTATGTCTCGTTTCATCTTTTTTGATAAAAATCTATTTTTCCCCCAAGAAGGGCATGTTTGGGGGATTAGTTAGCTCCTCAGGGAAATCTGATAAATAAGGACGGCAATGGGAAATCCGTCCGGAGAACAATATTTAGGGATTGTAGAACAATAACTCCGCATTATGCCGTAGGTGTTTCCTTTGAATAATCTCCAGTTTCAACTGGGGGCAAGAGATACAACCCCAATAAACAACCCCGTCGGGATTACCCAGCGCTGAGGCAAAGGACGATTCTGACAGGATTGAATGTTTTCGCGAGTTTAACCCCCAGTTAATCACTCATGTTACGCATAGCGATTAACATTCAGGAAACACCCGCGTCCTGATTCTTCTCTCGGACGCCGGCTCGCGGGCGGGTCTCCGACGTCCCATCGGAGACGGCAATTCTTGGTTTTTGAGGTTCATTTTCTCGAAATTCTTTATTGATAAGGGTTTAGGGAACGTCCCAAACGCAGTTTCTGACGCCGACAACCGAGTTGCTGGCACCGACAATTCGGTTTATGACGCCAAATTTTACGTTCACGGCGTCAAATTTCCGGTTTCCGGCACTCGCTCGAAGGAATATGAGGGACTCTTGGGACTTTGAGGGGTCGTTTTTTGATTTTTGAGCATCTGCGTAACGTGAGTTAATAAGTTTGACAGGTTCCAAGACGTCGCTTGACATTCATCTTCTGATGACGCAAAATAATAAGCTGTCCTTGCTAATAAAACTTTAGGAGTTTAAGGAGTTCAATATGAAACACACACTGTTGTGCAATTTACTTTTGGCGGCATTGTTGACCGTCTGTTCCGATGCAACGATTTTTTCGCAGGAACAATTAACATACGATCCCAATGCGACTGCGGAATCGCTTGGTTTAGAACCATACATCGCGCCGAAAGATTTTTATCCGGTGTATCCTTGGGATTGGTTTCCGCGAGAAATTAAACCTTATGAAACGCTCGAAACCAGTTTGTCCGGCGTGGCGGAATGCGGTTTTAATTTTGCGGGATTCATCAAGCCGGAAGACTTACATCGCTGCGACGAGTTGAAATTAAAAGCAATGGTCGCAATTTCCGATGCGGATTGGAAAACGATGACCGATGAACAAATTGACGCCAAAATAAAAGAAACTGTCGAACAGTCGAAAGGTCACGGTTGCGTTATCGGCTACTATTTGACGGACGAACCGGGAGCGAAAGCGTTTCCCGCGTTGGGTAAAGCGGTTGCGGCGGTGAAAAAATACGATCCGGGCAAAATCGCGTATATCAATTTGTTTCCGCAATACGCAACAACCGACAGCGTTCGAAATCCGAACTCGCAACTGCAAACCAAAACGTTTGCCGAATATCTGGAACGTTATGTTCAAGAAGTCAAACCGCAATTTATCAGTTATGATAACTACATGGTGGAATATTCCGACGACATGCAAGACCTGAATAAAGCGGCTGTTTATTACGCTGACTTGCTGCAAATTCGCGGAGTCGCGGTCAAATACAAACTGCCGTTCTGGAATATCGTGAGTTGCAACCGAATCCAAAGCACCACGCCTCCGCCGTCGTCGGCACGTTTTGCATTTCAGACATACACGACGCTTGCGGCAGGCGGACGCGGTCTCGGTTGGTTCATATATTACACTCATCCCAGTTTTTCGTATTCGCCGATTGACACGCAAGGACGAAGGACGGTTTCGTGGCAATATTTACAGGCGATTAACAAACATGTTCGCACTCTGGGACCGATAATGAATCATTTGGAATCGACCGGCGTTTATTTCACTTCGCCTACACCGACCCCCAATTTGCCGCCGCTTCCCGGCAAGCTGATTAAGAATGTTGAATCCACCGCGTCGCCGCGCGGAAACATTAAAGAAGTCCCGGCATTTATGGTCGGGGAATTTCACGGCGACGATGGACATGATTACGCGATGTTAGTCAATTTGAGTTTAGAACATTCCGCACGTTTTCATTTGGAAACGGTGAAAACATACAAAAAAATCGAATGGCTTTCGCCGATTGACGGACTTCCAACACCTCTCATTACCAACGACTCCGGCGAATGGGTTTTGCCCGGTCATGGTATTTTGCTGAAGATGGAAATGGAATAACGGCGTCTTGCTGTTTGGTAAATCGCTGCTTATTTCACATTTGAGGAAGGATAAGATTGTTACCTTATGTGATTTCTAAAAATCTTTCACTTTGCTGTACTGTTTTCGTGAGTGTCGTATTTTACGATCTTGTGTTTTTTGAAGTGTGATTTTGAGGCGCAGTTCCCTGAATTGTTCCCCCTTGTTTGATTTTGGCTCTGTGTTACAATTTATGTTACTCTTATTATGAAATAAACATTGAATGTTATTTCTTATTGACGCAAAGGAAAAAGACGGCAAATTTCACGAAAAACTTTGTCGTTTTTGAAATAAGACAAGATATTATTGCAAAAGAACTTGTGGAGAGTGGTATGACAATTGATAAAAGTCTCAAATCACGAAAAGGCATTGTCCGTGCAAGAAATGTGTTGACACGCGCGGAACAAATTGAAAAATTACGGGAGATGGACCGTTGGACTGACGGCGTTAGTCCGATTGGTTTGCCGAAAGTTCGCGTTTACAAAGTCGTTGTGAAAAAGAAAAAGAAGAAAGAAAAGACAGAAGAAGGCGAAGTTGCCGCCGCTCCCAAGAAAGCTGCCAAAAAATAAACTTTCCTTCTGTTCACGAATCGGAGTTTAAAAACACAGGTGATATTTTATCACGAAGAATATTTCCAATATCACAAAGTTTGCCAATAAGTTTTGCTGACTTTGTGAATTTTTCTGTTTCTTGTTGCGTAATTTTTCATCAATCTGAACCAATATTCTCTCTCTTTGTTTTGTTATTCCATTCGTGCAAATTCAGTTTTTATCTTTTTTATGAGACAATTTTGTTTATTATAATGAAAGAACTATTGTCATTCCGGCGGTTTAACTATTATAATGGAGGGATGTTGTTGGGAATCACATTGTTTGACCGCGAAATTTAAAACGCCTTGAGTCAGACAACAAGAATCATTTATTTTATCCATTTATCAAAAAACGTGCCTGCCAGCTCCTCTGTACAAATATTTTCATTGAAAGACCCGGACGTTCGTCTTATGCTTCAGGTGCGCGAAGACGACGCGACAGCGTTTGAGGAATTGATGATACGTTATCAAGGTCGCGTTTTTTCCATTTTGCGGCATATTACCGGAAATCACGATTTGGCGGAAGATTTAACGCAAGACGTTTTTTTGCGAGTCTTTCGGGCAAGAAAAAATTATACGCCGGGAGCAAAATTTTCGACATGGCTGTTTACAATTACGAACAACGTTGCAATTAACGCTTTGCGAAGTAAGCGCCGAAAGCCGGAACATCAATTCATTTTTTCTGGAGAAAGTACGGATAGCATGGCAACTATCGACAACTCTGTGCCGGAAAAGAGCGCGTTGATGCCGACGCGGCAACTCGATAGTCAGGAAATACAGGAAACCGTCCGAATGGCAATAACGACGTTGAATGATAATCAACGGATGGCGGTGTTGCTTAATAAGTTTGAAGGAATGAATTACGCGGACATCGCTCAAGTGATGAAACTAACGCCGCAAGCGGTTAAGTCGCTCCTTTGTCGGGCAAGAACGAATTTACGGACAGTGTTGGAACCCTACGTGGAAAAAGGGAAAAAAATCGAGTCGTAGTTTTTTATGCAGAAAACAATTTCGTCAGACAATTGGGATAACGCTCAGGTCGGCACGTGGAATGTTCCGGTAAAGACGGAATTGGACGAAGAGTTGCTAATTGCCTACCTTGATGGCGAATTAGACAGCCAAAACGTGCGGCAAATGGAGGATAGATTGTCGCGGGAGCCAGAGTTGCGCGAAAAAATGACCGTGTTTGAACAAACGTGGAATCTCTTGGACTCGCTGGAAACTGTTCCTGTCGATAAAGAGCTGGTACGTTCCACGATGGAAGTGGTGACGCTGACGATTGAAAAAGAGCTGAACGAAGGAGAAAAAAAACTCGAACAACGTAAAATTCCTGATTTTCTTATTACGCTTGCGATTCTCATGCTTTGCGGCATGATTGGTTACCAACTTATGTCGTTGTATCGTCTGTCTGTTGATCGTCAGATTCTTGACGACATTCCGATTATTCAACAAATGAATACATACAAAGAAATCGGCAATTTTGATTTTCTAAAAGAACTAGCCAAAGAGCGTGTGTTCGATACGCCGTCAACAGACACAAAGATTCAAGAAACGCTCGAAGAGGAATTAACGAAACCCGTTGAATCCAGCGAAAAAAATGATACGCAATCCATAGAAACACGTGAATAAATTCTCGTAACATGTCACGAGTACAAAGTCACTTAAATCCCATTTACGTCAACGGTGTCGTTTGCGTTTTCCTTTTTCGTGTGAAAATTCCACTTCATGGGCTTCACGTTTTGGTTGTAAAATCCACTGAACCAAATTTCAATCCGATTCAGCCGCGAACAATGCTTTGGCGTGTACACGAACCGAATGCGATGCGTTTTATCTTCCCAAAAACAATTTTCGCGTCGCACTTTTCCGGCGGCTCACATGCCATGCGATGCTCAACGCTCGCTGCTCTTTCGTGATTGCCGACGGCATGCTCGTATGTTTCGCATCGGCAAGCCACTCGCAAATCAATTGATCCGACATCTTCGGACGCAAGGCGGCGGCTTGCTGTTCCCAAACTTCGTACTGTTGACGCCAACGGTTCCGCTGTATCCCGCCGCGATTGACTTTGTACCCGAAGCCGCGAACGATCTGACGATTATTCAACTACTCAACCCTTCCGGTGCCGCAAGCACGATCCGGACCCGGTCGTGGAGGCATGCCCCCAGTGTCCGTGACTGACCGAACAATTTTTTCCAACATTTCCCGCTCGTGCCCCGATAACTCAATTTTTGCCGCTTGTTTCCTTGCCATCATTAACCTCACTTGCCGAAAAAATGCCAAAAAACATGACATAGTTTAATCGTTTTTCTCATTTTAATAAAGAGCAATGGTGTGACTTGGTACTATGGCATCAGTTGCCGTGCGGATTGATTTGGCTTGGGCAACTGAATCGTTACAGTATGGTATAAATCAATCCCTCCCCCAAAATGTGAAATAAGCAGTTTTTTTGAAACCTGTTTGTCTCAAGAGTATAACATCTGTCCTCATTGTTCCTCTCGTTTTTCTTAATAGAAACTTCTAAAAACCTCATTTTCAACAAATTTGACCGTTGAAAATAAGGGCTGACGAATTATTTGGGAGAGGTTTTTGGAAGTTCCCTTATGAGACCCGCGTTGGGGATTTTGGGCAACGTCCCTTACTCTTATTTTTCCGACAGTTTAAACTCTACATTTTCAAGACCGAACAAAAAATTGGTCGATTTTTCGTTCTTGCCGACGATTTTTACGCCGAGAATATGTTCTCCGGCGAAAACGTCTAATTCGCCGAGATCAATTTCGTCGGTGCGGATTACGCCGTCGTTGAACAAATCAATCACGTTGCCAATCTCTTTGCCGTCAAACGAAAACTGTATCTGACCGTAATCAACCGCCTTCGTGAGCGAAACAACAATATGCTGTTTGCCGGATTGTTCAATCTTATACCGCAATTTCAACTCGTCGCCTTTTGTCGCTCCTGTCCACCAAAGCTGTTCGTCGTTCTTCCATTTGCCGTTAAAATGCGCCATGTTTTGAATGGACAAATTGCCGTGCGGTTTATTGGCGACATTGTATCCCGGCAAATTAAAAACGAATCCTTCCGTTTCGTAAGAAACTTTCGATTTGGCTTCTTCGGCGATGTTATCCGGTTGATTTGTTGTTGCGTCGCCGAGCGCGTACCAATACGTTGCGACCGAATAATTAATTTTCGTCGCCGCCCAATGCCAAACTTCCATATCGAACCGGAAATCTTTCGTGAACGGAATCGCATCAAGCGAGCGATAACGCGAATTGGTCGTGTTGCCGTAATTACTTGGTCCTTCGGCGCGCGGCTGTGCGTGGAATGGGGCTTCAAAAAATTCCGGCGTACACCAAGCGTAACCGTAATAATCTTCCGTGCCGGTGCCAAAGTGCGATGGGAATTTCTCGCCATCAATATAAATTTTCTCATCACCTTCGCCCCACCAAGCCGTGTGATGATTCACAACGCTGAGCGAATCGCCGACAAAAACGCCTTTTCCTTGAATCGTAATATAATTCCAGTCTTTCGTTCCGTTTCCGGCGATTGTTTCAATATCCCGTTCTTGCCGCCAGTTGCTATGGAAATACATGGACTTTTCATTCCAATGATAAGGTGCAAGTATTCCGTAACTTATATATTCCACTTTTTCATCAGAAAGATTTTGGAATTTTATTTCGCAACTATTTTGAAACGGCATAAACCATTTGCTCATCATCCAACCGTCTTTGAAAACCGACGTGTACCAACTTGAATAAGGATTCAAACCGACGCCCGTACCAAATAAATCGCCGACCGGACATGTTACCGTTTCTTTTCCATCAAACGAAATATGCAAAATCGTACTTCGCAACGCTTGTGGAATGTTTTCCGCTTTGAGCTTTATCATCAATACCACTAGAGCAATTCCTCTTTCCTCCTTAAACTCCGCTTCGTTTTCTTTCTGGATATGATCTTCGACAACAGACGCTCCGGGCAGAATCGTTTTATATTCAATATTTTCAGCCAAATCTGCGAAAGATACTCTACCGCTATTTTTCAACCGTTCAAGTTTTTGTTTTACCAATCCGTTCAATTTTTTCAAATCCTCTATCGAAAACGTTTTAACATTGGTTCCCGATTCATAAGTGCGGTAGTTGATTTGATAGTACAGATTGTTTTGCGTCGGCATATCATCGACTGTAATTTTGATATGCTTCGCGTAAGGAATCGGAAGGTAAAGATTACGTCCTCTTGCGTTCGCTTCCGACAGTGGTGCGCCGACAAGGAAATTACCGCCGACTAGTTCGTCGAGTTTCGTTTCAATCGTGGGCGTTTTTTCGCCGTCAAAATAAACGCGGAATGTCGTTTTGTAATGCGGAGCGGTAATCCACCATCGGACAATTGCGCCGGGACCGTCCGCGTCAATCAAAACCCATTCTTTACGGTCGCCGAAATCAGCGTTGGTTTCCTCGCGCACAAATTGCGAAGCGTCGCCGTTGGCAAACCAGTTCGGTTGCTCCGCCGCTTTCGCGTTACGGTCGTAACTGCTTGCTTGTTTGTTGGTATAGAACGGGTCGGGAAATTCCGAGATTGCCGCACGGTTCGTTATTTCATTCAGTAGCGACTCCCACGTCACATTTGCCGCATCTGCCTGCGAAAATATTTGCGACACGGACATGACCGCGCCAATCGCGACACATACAAGTGTTAATTTTTTTGTGTGTCTCATAAAATTTGATCTTTCGTTTATTATTTTTAGTAAAGGGACAAAAGGGATATGAGGAACAGAGACTTTAGGGAATTATGATGAACAATAAACGCGGCATTAGAACATGACATGTCAAGTGTTTCTCGTTCATTTGTCCCTCAAGTCTCTTTTGTCCCTCATGTCCCTTTGAGTAATCTATCGCTTTCCTGACTACTTTGGTTTCGTCGTGCCGGGGCGAGCAATTTCGTAATCGCCGTTGGCGTTTGGCATATAGGGCGAATCGCCGTTGAAATCAAGTTTTTCAATACCGGGCGTCATTTCTTGATCCGACGCATATGCTTCTTCGCGGAAAATTTCTTTGCCGGATTCCGCCGCCATACGCCCGATAATTCCGGTAAATGCCGCCTGACAACCGCGTTCCGCTTCGTTCCAAGGAATATCTTCACGAATCGCTTTGAACAGCGTATCATGTTCGTACTGGTATTTATCAATTTCCGGCATGTTGCCAACCCAGACTTCGTTTTCTTTCGCGCGTTTGTAACCTTTGAAGATTTTCGGCGTGCCGATCCCTTCGCCGAGTTCCGCCGAACCTTTCGTTCCGTGCAAAACCGTACCAAAAAACGACCAAGTGTTCGCAATTTGCCGGAGTTGCAAAAACATCTGTTTTCCGTCTGCATAACGATATTCGAGTGCGACATGGTCAAACATTTGGTCTTTATCTTGCCGCACTTGCCGACCGCCCTGTCCTTGCACAGAAACAGGCCACTCGTCGTTTTTCGCCCAAGAAGAAACGTCGATATTGTGGATCATCCAGTCTAATACGAAACTTCCGCAAAGCCAGTTGAAACAGTTGAAATTAAGCAATTGATGTTGCAACGGCGTCCAATCTCCTTTGTCGCCCACGCCGAACGGTCCGTGAACGCGATAAACCCACGACGAAATAATATCGCCGATTGCGCCGTCGTGAATCCGTTTGATACATTCTTGCAAACGCACCGAGTGACGGCTCATTAAGCCGGTGACAACTTTCAGATTTTTTTCCGACGCTTTTTTCGCGGCGGCAATCACTCTTTTGATACCCGGCGCATCGACGGCAAAAGATTTTTCAATAAAAGCGTTGACGCCTTTTTCAACAGCGTACTCAAATTGAATAGGACGGAAAGCTGGCGGTGTGCAAAGCAAAATCACTCCGCCGGGTCCGACCGCGTCAATCGCGTTTTTGTAAGCGTCCATTCCAGAAAACAAGCGGTCATCCGGCACGTCAACTTTCGCTTTGAAATGATCGTCGTCCAGCAGCGATTGGCGTGCGTTTTTGACTTTAAATTCAAAAGCGTCGGCAAACGCCACGACTTTAGTTGGTCCTTTGGTCGAAAGCGCTTGACGAATCGCACCGTTACCGCGTCCTCCGCAGCCGACCAACGCCACATTGATCGTGTTGTCCTCCGCCGCATGAACTCGCGGCGTCAAACCGGACGTTAAAACACCGGTCAACGCAGTTCCTGCCGCAATCGCGCCGCTCTTTTTCAGAAAATCGCGCCGACTGTTTTTGTTTTCATTCGTTTGCATTAACATGGTCTCCAAAAATTTTTAAGGTGGGGCAAAATTGTAAATTGCCGAATGGATTTTCGGCAAAAGAAATGATTTGCAAGCGATAACAATATTCACTTACAAAATGTCATTTTATCGTGTCAAATTCAGAAAAACAATGTGTGACAGAATAATTTTCAAAAAAATGTTGTGAATGATGCTATATTTTCACGCAATTTTCTACAAGCATTCGTGATTATTGATTCAGAAAAAAAGAGACGAAAACAGATGGATGCTCAATTCCGGTTTCGGGTTGATATTGATAAATAATAGTTGCACGGGAAAATGAGACCACCTAGTACCATGTCCGATAATTCCTATTGAGCGATGAAAGCGTGAAATTACGATGCTTTCCACGTTAAAAAACAATCAGTAGAAATGATTTTCTGACTATTCAATCAATTACCGTATTGTTTGTAACATTTCCCCGCACGCATCACCAAAAAATAACGAAAAACAAGTGATCAAACCCTTATTTTTTCCAATCATATCCTTATGTAGAGTTTCAAATTGCACTAATATGCGCCCTTAATTCCCTTATTTTTCATTCAAGTTTTTTGGAGTAACAATCCATCATAAGGGCGAGTTTTTTGGATTTTGGGGCTACTAATGGAAATTTGATAAATAAAGGCTGCAATGATAAAGTCTTTCGGGTAACACTACAGTTATCCAATGCGGATTCATTTGGCTTGGGTAACTAACGCCGTAGTTTTCTATTGCGTTTTCAAATATTGTTCCCCAAAAACAAAATAATCAGAAAATTTAGACCACCGAGATTACCGATGATAAGCATCTTGAACGCCTCCTCATTTTGTGCATTGTGTACAAAACGGAAATTTTATTCCATTTACGAGTCTCGTCCAAAGTATCAAAAAACCGGAATCGGAAGTGAGCCAAATGAAAAACAGCGTTAATTCGTCAATAATAGCGAAAAAAAACGATTTAAGAAAATTCTCCTGAACCTCAAGTACTGCTTTTCCGAAATTGATTATGTAGGATTGGCAAGCAGCTTGATTCATCATTGTCTACGCTTTGCGGTACGTCTTTTTACGACAAAAATATCTTCTTTTGAACTGGTCAAATGTGTCGATGGTACAAAACGTTTTCGGTACACAAATTAAGAATGTGATAAATAGCATTTTTAGACAATTCGTTATTTTCTCACAGAAAAAAAACGATTTTGGGGTAAAAAGTCGAGAGATTTTTTTTGCGCAAAAAATACTTGACTCATTTTTCCCAATTTCCATTTTTTTCTTGTTGTCTGTTTCATCATTTGCACAATCATTTCCCAGTTATTCCCAATTTTCCACTGCAAACCATAACGTCAATTCTTCCGCCGCACCACAATATTCCACAGCTTCTCCTCATCCAGCAATCGTCCGAATTATCGCGCGGGAAGAAAATATGACATCATTCGGATCGGGAACTTTGATCGGCAAAAAAAAGAATTACGGTTTTATCATCACGAATTGCCATGTTGTTTGCGATTCCAACGGTGTGGTTACAGTTCGTTTTCCTAATCAGCAGGAATACACTGCGGTAGTGATTGCTGTTGACGGCGTTTGGGATTTGGCTCTTTTGGTAATTCATGAGCCGAAAGATATTGAACCGATGCCGATTTCTTTGCAGGTTCCCAATTATAATGAACCGTTGTGGATCGCCGGTTATGGAAGTAACGGCATTTATCGCGTCGAGGGGGGACATTGCACCGGGTTCAGCGTGCCGGAACCAGACGCCCCAAGCGAGTTGATTAAAATTTCTGTTCCGGCGGAACGTGGCGATTCCGGCGGGCCTGTTTTTAATCGGAAAAAGGAATTGGTTGGTGTTTTGTTTGGTTCCGATGAGATTCAAACAACAATGGCAAGTCATTGTGGACGAGTGATTGAATTTACCAAACAAGCGGCACAAAATGTCGTAACGCTTCCAGAAACTCCTGATTCGCTGATACAGATTGCGTCGCAATCACGGAAGACCTTGTTTCAAAGGTGCGCGGAACAAGTCGGAATACGGGCGGACGCTGCGACGGAATATGTGAATATCACAATTGATCCATCGCAATACGTTTCGCAATCGTCATCGGCGGCGGCTTCAAGCTTTGGCGGAGTTCGCGCACGGCGTAATCCCTCTGCGGCGCAAACGCCGCAATTGGTAACAAGACGAAAATTTTTCAACTTTCTCAATGTACGTTATGAAACGTTGCCGCAAAATAATTTCACGCATAATTCCAACGCAATTGTTACGTCCACGCCCAATGCAACGAAGCCCGTATCGCAAATTCCTCCGGAAACATCTACTGTTACAATAACGCCAAACGCTAATACCGCTAACATACTAACCTACACCGGAACAGAAAATTATGACAAAACTGTTGTAAATAATTCGAAAGACAACAACAAAGTTGTAAAAAAATATTTCAAGCCGATACAAAACTCTGCCAATTTTTTCGCAAATTCCGACGTGAATAAAACGAGGGAGACAACTGCAACCGCGAACATGCCAACTTATCCATCTTATTCACCAACCGCTGCTTTTACTGAACCATTGCCTGTTGTCGCAAACTCCGCGCCAACAACAGCATCGCAAACAACATCAACACCGAATACAGCATTTTTTTCGTCGGCAGCAATTTTGCCATCTGAAAATAATAACGCTTTGCAAAACAAGCGATTGCAAAATACGCCGTCATTAAATACGCCAAACGATCCAAATCCCAATCCCGTTCCGAAACCATCGCATTATAAAACGCCGTCTGCAGAACCTTTTAACACATACAGCCAAAAGACGCCGCCCGCTTCTCAACAGTTGAAAACATCGGCAAGTTATTTATCCGACAACGAACTTGCGGCAGAATACGCACTTGATGAAAACGAAATGCTGTCTGATGAACACGCTCCCAAATATGCGGAAGAATTTGATGTTTCAGTAACGACCGAACCGCTTTCCATCACCGGTTCCGAATCTAAATTTGATATGCTCAAAATTGTTATTGCTATTTTGGTTATCTTCTTCATCTTATTCCATACGATCAAGACAATGGCGATTGCAGAAGGGCAACAACAAAAATAAGAGATTCATACTTCATTAGAATTTGAGAACGCCCTTATATCACTTTTTCAATGTTTCATTCATTTTTTTGTGATTTTTCAGTTTTGTCCCTGCCCCTTATTTAGTTCTTACTCCTGTGGTATAATAAAAATAAAATGTACGTTGTTCATCATGATGAAGATGTGTGCAGAAAAAATTTTGGATGCGGAAAATTATTTTTGCCGTGAGATGCGAAAATGATTGTTTTTGTAAAACATGTTCCATAACTTCATTTATATCAATAATTTATAAAATATTCATGGTATATTGACAGCGTTGTTTTTAGGAATTTCAAGTAGAGTATTCTGAATAAAAGGAAAAATTTTGGGCGACGAACAAAAATCAAAAGAAGACGCAATAGAGTTAAGCGGAGTTGTGACGGAGGAAGTCCGAGGGGCGTTTCGCGTGAAATTAGATGATTTAAATCATGAAATTTTATGTCGTTTAGCCGGAAAAATGCGAAAATTTCGTATTCGTGTTGTTCCCGGTGATCGAGTTAATGTTGAAGTTAGTCCTTACGATATGGAACGCGGACGAATCGTTTTTCGTGAACGGTAATTCTCGAAAATATTCATTTCACTCACTTTACTTGCCGTCGTGCCAGCAGCCAATCCATGGAAAACATTATTTGTATGAAATGGGGTACAAAATATTGTGCTGATTATGTCAACATCCTTGCGGGAATGGTTGATCGCAATATGAGTAGGCGGTATCGTTTTGTCTGTTTTACAGATGATGCAAACGGCTTGCGACCGGATATTGAGGTGCGTCCGTTGCCGGAAATGAATTTGCCCGGACACTTGCCGGAACGCGGTTGGCGAAAATTGACGGTTTTAAGCGAAAAACTTGCCGATTTGGAAGGACGAGCATTATTTCTGGATCTTGATATTGTGATTCTTGATTCACTCGAACCTTTTTTTGAAACGTCAGGAAAATTTCGGATTATTCACGATTGGGATTTTAAGAGAAAAGTTATCGGCAATTCGTCGGTCTTTCGGTTTGAAATTGGCCAACACGCTGATATTTTGGAACATTTTCTCACGCACGGCGAATCGGTGCGAGCCGAGCACCGAAATGAACAGGCATATCTCTCGCATGCCATGTATGTCAAAGGAATTTTGGAGTATTGGGACGACGCTTGGTGCCGAAGTTTTAAGCGACATTGTCTTCGGTCGTTTCCGCTTGGCTATTTTGTGGAGCCGCAGCAACCGGTAAACGCAAAAATCGTTATTTTTCACGGCAATCCAAATCCCGACGTTGCAATTCGTGGTTACACTGGAAAATGCGGGCTTCGTGTTGTCCGCCCGACTTCTTGGATTGCGGAACATTGGAAAGAATAAAAACAGTCCCTTAATATGGCGTAATCCCGTGCTCATAATGTTATGATACTCTTCTTCTCAACTTTTCCTGCTGAAAACGGAATTTCCTTTTCAATCAAACAAGAGTTTCCATCTTAAGTTGTTGGGAACTGCTAAAAACCTCCCCCAAATAGTCGTAAGCCCTTATTTTTCAACGGTCACATGTGTTGAAAATGATGTTTTTATACCTTACGCAGGCAATATTTTATAGTTTTTGAAGTTTTGGAATTCCTGGTTCATGAGTGTTGCGACTTCTTCTTTATATTGTTGATCAATTTGTTCCAGGCAATCGTTGAT
>JAIRYX010000068.1 GCA_031267635.1 Planctomycetaceae bacterium | reverse complement strand
GTAAAATGTATATTTTACCTATATTCCCGCTTTACCATCATGCTGCATTCTAATATCTAGACAATTGGGATCTCTTACTCCTTTGAGAGCGTCATGCTACCAGGTGCGTAACATGAGGTATAGGTATTTTACGTTGAAAAATATCAAGTGAAATTGCGTGACTTTGCACGAGATCCATACGAATCATTTCATCGGGAGGAGGAAGCGTCTTCAAGTCGTTTTTTCCTTTGCTAATAAAATCAAAACCATGAAGCGGAAAGTGTACGGTTGGCGAGTCCTCGAATCTTTCCGACTTGTAATCCTAGCATTACATAACGCAAAGGTGCGAGATTGTCGGATGAATCTATTTATTTTTCTTCTCTTTTGCAAACATTTCCCTCATCAATTCCCGATTGATTTTCGCGTTATGACGCACATCAACCGGAAATTGTCGCAGAAACTCAAACGCTTCGACATTTGCCGTAAGCGGATTCGCATGTCCGAGTTCGCGCAATTCCGCGAGAAATTTTTCTTTTGCGTCTGAATTTTCAGGGAAATATCCCGGCTTCGGCTCGACGCAAAGTAGCGGCGTTTGCTCGCCGTATTTCCCAAGACCAACCAACGCTGTGCGGTAAACGTTGGGATGTATGTTGAAGACAGCTTCGCACGGAATGGTGAACATCGTGCCGCTTGCCGTTTCAACACGATGTGCCTTGCGTCCGCAAAACCAAAAGCGTTCTTGCGTGTCCAAATGTCCCACGTCGCCGATGCGATGCCAAACGCGACCTCGTGCGTCGGTCATTTTCGACAACACATTTGCTTCAACGCGAGTCACATAACGCCGCGTCACTTGCGGTCCTGTCACCGCTAATTCGCCGATTTCTCCTGTCGGCAGTTTTTCCGCGTCTTCTAAACGTTCAATCGGAGCATCGGTGATTTTTATCACTCGCCAATCAATTTGCGAAAACCTTTTGCCGACACAAATTCCGCGACCAAGATTTGTCAAAGCCGCCGTTTCGTTGAGAATTTCTTTCGCTTCAATCGACGCGACCGGCAGAGATTCCGTCGCGCCGTAAGGCGTAAAAATCTCCGCGTCGTCCGCAAGACAGCGTTTGAGTTTTGCGAGGAGATGCACGGAAATCGGCGCACCGGCTAACACAACGCGGCGCAGCGTCGGGATTTTCACGTTCTTTTCAATACAGTCGTCAGCAACGCGATTCCAAAGCGCGGGCGAGCCAAATGATTGTACGGCGTTCCAATCGGCGGCGGCTTCCAGAATATTTTTCGGATTCACGTCGGCAGGACGCGTCGGATTCATATCGGGAATCACTGCCGTTACGCCCATTGCCGCGTCAAACAATCCAAAAAACGGAAAACCGGCAATATCTGCGATTCCGGGCGGAATGTCGTACCGCGCCGCAATTTCGCCGACTTGCGTGTTGATAATTTGATGCGTGTACAAAACGCCTTTGGGAACGCCGGTGCTGCCGCTGGTAAAGATAATTGCCGCCGGATCGTCCGGTTTTACCGCCGTGAGAATTGCTTCCGTATGCGTTTGACGTTTGATTTTTGCAAGAGAAAGTCCGCCCCAAAACCAACGCCGCCCGACAGTCAGATGATGTTTGGCTCTTGGAAAACGTCTTCGCAACAAGCTCCGCACAACATGAACCGACGAAATTGCCGCGAATCCGTCCGGCTCCGCTTCCGCCAGACAATCTAACATCCGCCGCATTCCCATCCCAGGATCGACCAAAACAACAACCGCTCCCGATTTGAAAATCGCGTAAACCAACGCGATAAAATCAATTCCATGCCGAACCAACAACGCAATCTTCATTCCTTGCTTTACGCCGTCTTCGAGTAAAGCGCCCGCGATTTTATCGGTGTACTCGTCAAATTGCCGAAACGTGATTGTCTTATAACGCCGTTTGCCGTTTGCGTCATAACCGCGCGGCACGGCGATAGCGATATTCTCCGGCGTCATTTTCGCCGTTTCCGCCAACCGCCGCGCGGCATTGTTTTCCGATGTTGTCATATACTCCTCGCACTTTGGTTTTCATGAAAAAGAAACTTGAGAGACAATTGGGATTTGAGCGACTTTTGAGATAGCGTAAAATTCTTGAAAAAGAAGAACAAATTTTCAGGAGTTTTACTCGGTCTCCCAAATCCTTTGTTCCCAAGACTTTAAGCGACTTTTTAGGAAATTCACCGTCCCCAAAGTCCCTCGTATCCCAAAAGTCGCTTTACCAAACGGAGCTTCCGTTCTTGGGAACGGAACTTTCGTTCTTGGGAACGGAGCTTTCGTTCTTGGGAACGGAGCTTTCGTTCTTGGGAACGGAGCTTTCGTTCTTGGGAACGGAACTTTCGTTCTTGGGAACGGAACTTTCGTTCTTGGGAACGGAACTTTCGTTCTTGGGAACGGAGCTTTCGTTCTTGGGAACGGAACTTTCGTTCTTGGGAACGGAACTTTCGTTCTTGGGTACGGAACTTTCGTTCTTGGGAACGGAACTTTCGTTCTTGGGAACGGAACTTTCGTTCTTGGGAACGGAGCTTTCGTTCTTGGGTAAAGGGACTTCCTTTTTTGAAACCTCTCTGTCTCAAGAATCCCATTGTCCCGATTATCTCTCTCGCTTCCAAAAGCTATTTTAACCTTGTCAATCTTTTCAATTGATTTGCCCGAAACATGCGTCCGACGGCGTCCGGTTCCGGCGAAGAGACGGTGTAGTATTTGATCGCGTCGTCATATTTTCCGAGACATTCGCTGACACGTCCAAGATGATAATGTGCTCCGTGTTTCCAAGCGTCGGCTTCCGGTTTTTGGAGAACTTTTTTATCCACGTAATCGAAAGCGGCGTTCAGCGCGGCGGCTCGGTTTCGGGCGTTGGCGGACGCAAGCGATTCCTCAAAATTCACTTGCCCCAGCCAATAATGAGCCGTTCCCGTCGTTATTTTGAAAAACAAAAATAACGACGGTTGTTCCCGCATATAATTCGCCTGTTCTTGCTGTAGCAGCAATTGCGTTTGTTTCAAATCGTTTTTTTCCGCTTCGTCTTGTGAATTGTCGATTTGTATTTGCAACGCTCGCATTTGTTCTTCAAAGTTTTTCAAACGCCCCTGCATTAAAGCGTCAAGGTAAGAAGTAATCTGACGTTCCGACATGCACGCTTGCTGCAATTCTTTCGCCGCGCCGTTTGATCCTGTTTTCTGACCGGAAAAATAAATGACTCGCCCTTTCCAAAGCGGTCGCGGATTCTTAGGATCGGCGGTAGCTTCCAAAAATTGCAAACGACCGTCCGCCGTGCCGCGATTCAGACTGCCCAACCAATTCACGTCCATCGGATAATGCCATAATTGTACCGTCCGTCCGTTTGCCGCCTTTTCAAAACGCTCTTTCAGTTCTTGATAAGTAAAATACAAAACCGTTTTATTGTTACCGGTCAACGCTTTTTCCAGTATTTTCATTCGCTGCGATTGGGCAATCGGATTCGCCGGAATCATCAGCACGGAATTTTTCACCATAAATTCCGAAAACTGCGGATTCAACCCCGCATCAAGATACGGTTTCAGCAAATCAGGATTTGTTTGAAGCTCGTCGAGCGTCGCCACGTTGGAAAAGACGATTCCTTTTTCGGGATGAAGCGTCACATCTTTCTCTTCAACCAGCGGAACGCCGAACTGCGTCAGAAAAACGTAAATCTTCCCGTCGAGCAACACGCCGACTCCCCAAGGAATCTGCACCGGTTTCGCGTCTTGCGACGGCGGAATATTCGCGCCAAGCACGCAAGCGTCGATCCGCTGCTGACGGAGCAACTCTATAAACACCCATGTCAACTCTGATGCGTCTCCTTTGCCCGACACAAGCGTTTCCCATACCGGTTGCGGCAAAAAAGGCGCGTTGTTTCCTTGCTGCGTTTGAGCGACGGACGTCATCATAATGTTTCTCACCGTCCAATCAAACAACTCGCACGCCCGGTCGAGTTCCTTTTGACGTCCTCCCCGCGCCCACGACGAAACGCCGCGACACCAAAACGCTTGTTTCAGATAATCGCCGTCAAACGCACGAAACGTCAGCGATTCTCCGCCGAACGTTTCCGCGTAAACCGGAAACATTTCCGCCAAATGTTTGAATGCAAGAATAAGCTGAGCCGCATCGGTGCTTTTTCGTTGAAATTGATTGCGGAAAAACGCGCGAATTTGTTCCGCGTTCATGTTTTGGCTTTTCGCAACTTTGGCAAGCGGCGCCAAAATTTCTTCTGTTTCATTCACGATTTGAGTGTATTGAAAGAACGCCGAGCTTCCGAGTTTCTGATAAATCGATTCGAACCGTTTGCGAAGAGCAATTGCGGCGTCGGCGGCTTGCTGAACGCTTTCCGCCGTAAGCGGCGTTGGCGGATTTGTCGCCGCGCCGTTAGCCGCGATGTTAGGAGTTTCGGCGGCGGCGTTAGGCGTTTCGACAATATTTTGCAACAACGCGACAAACGTTTCCATTTCTTTCGCCGCTGCGTTGAGTTCATTTCTCGCGTCAACAAAAAGCGGATCGGGTTGCCAAGTCGGGTCGGGACTCTGCGACGCTCCCCATTTATCGAGCCGCGTTACAAGATGCAGCAGACTTTCCTGACCGAAATGGTTTTCCAGATGATTCAGTATTTCTACCGACTGATTGAAAACATCTTTAAGAACTTCTTCAGCGTGCCGATCATTGGTTTTCGGCGGCGTATTAGGGTTGTTCGCCGCGCGTTCCTTTTTCTGCGGACATCCAAGCGTTCCGGCAAGAAGTACCACCAACAAGAAAATCCCTCGCGCGGAATACGAATTACATAACATTCTTTTCATTTTGGAGTTTTCCTCAAACAAAAAAATCAAACGATTCCCAACATTTAAGAACAAGCAAATGCTATTCTACCAGACAACCGGCTTTTCGGCAAATGTTTTTAGCCGAAAAACCGCGAAAGAGCGTTCAAGACAGAAGGAGCGACTTTTGGGGCTAGGAATACAGATTCTTCTCGAGTAAAATAGACTGCGTGTTGCAGTAATATCGTTTACTTCAATTGTTCCGAAAGATTTCGCTTACTGCCCTTAATTTACCAACGACTAACCTCAAAAACTTCGATAAACAACAAACTAATGATGACAAAAACTTTCATGACGTTTTCCGTTTTGCTTGTTCCGGCGATTTGTTCTTTCATGATTCCGCAAACGGTCGCGGCGCAAGATGTTCCTCAATGGGACGTTTATAGCGATACATGGGACGCAACCGACGCTTTGGGACGCTCGTTGCCAGATTCAGAAAAAACAGGACTGCCGAAAAAAGACAAGTATATCGGCGTGTTTTATTTTCTCTGGCATGGACGGCATGGAGACGAAGGCCCTTTTGACGTGACGAAAATTTTGGCACAAGACCCGAACGCGATGCAAAAGAAAGAGAGTCCGCTTTGGGGACGTCTGTATGTTCCGCATCATTGGGGCGAATCGGTGTTCGGCTATTATGTCGGCGAAGATGAAGGCGTGTTGCGGAAACACGCTCAAATGTTAGGCGATGCGGGCGTGGATGTTGTGATTTTTGACGTGACGAATCAGTTGACATATCCCGAAAGTTATCGGAAACTTTGCAAAGTTTTTCATGAAATCCGTGCTGCGGGAAATCACGCTCCGCAAATTGCGTTCTTAACGCCGTTCGGTGCGCCGAAAAAAGTAATCAATGAACTTTGGCGGGATTTTTACAGCAAAGGCGAATACGCAGACCTTTGGTTTCATTGGGAAGGAAAGCCGCTTATTCTTGCCGACCCGAATTTAATAAATGGACGCGAACAACCTGCTCACGCGAATCAGCCGCAAGAATTGACTGCAGGACACGCTTTAGGACAACTGTTTACGATCAATAAAAATTTTCACGCGGTTGCGGCTTGCACTCCCACATGGAACACAACAAATGCAAGCGTAACACTAACGCTCAAAAAAGACTCGTCGGAAGGAAACGTTCTTTTATCGCAAACATTTTCCGAAATAGGCGATAATTCGTGGCTCGCTTTGGAATCGGAAAAACAGCTTCCAGCGGGAATCTATTATCTTGAACTTTCCGATTCGAGCGGAAAAATCGGTTGGTGGACGCGGGACGCAAATGATAACGAAATCGATTACGGCAAGGGATTTATTGACGGAAAACCGTCGGAACATCAATTCGTCGTCGGTACGCAATCGGATGTGAATCAAACGCGGCAGTTGTTGGAATTTTTCACATTCCGAAAACCGCAGCCGGACTATTTCATCGGTCCGACCGGTTCAAATCAATGGGCATGGCTTGAAGTTTATCCGCAGCACGGATTTTATACGTTAGACTTGCAAGGCAATAAAATCGTGGAACAAGTCGCCGTTGGCGTTGCTCAAAACGCGGCGGACGGAAAATTAAGCGTTTTGAGTAATCCCAAATCGCACGGACGAAGTTTTCACAACGGTAAAGAACCGGACATCGCAGAACAGGATTTTACGGGGCGAAACTTTAGCGAACAATGGCGGCGAGCGTTTGAAATTGATCCGAAGTTTGTGTTTGTTACGGGCTGGAACGAATGGATTATGGGACGTTTTGATGAAAATTCTCCGTTTTACGGCGATGACGTGGTGTCGTTTGTCGATCAGTTCAATCGAGAATTTAGCCGCGATATTGAGCCAATGAAAGGCGGACACGGCGACGCATTTTATTATCAGTTTATCGCGTACAACCGTTTGTTCAAAGGAACACGGGCAGTACCGAAAGTAACGCCGAAACCGGTTATTATTAACGGACGTTTTGACGATTGGATAAATGTTTCGCCGGAATTTCGAGATACAATCGGCGATCCGGCACATCGTGACGAGCGCGGCTGGGGAAAGAACACTCAATACGCCAATCAGACAGGACGTAATGATATTGTCGCGGCAAAAGTGAGTTACGACATGAAAAATATTTATTTCTATGTGCGGACTCGAGACGTGATTGTTGGAACAGGCGAACCAAACTGGATGATGCTTTTTGTCGATGCGGACGGCAACTCGAACACCGGCTGGCTTGGTTATGATTTTGTCATCAACCGTCAGCCGCAACAATCTGAAGACGGAAGAGCCGCTTTGACTGTTTCTCATGCGTCAATGGAACAAAATGTCGGCAACAAATACGAATGGTCGCCGCTTGCCGACATCGAGTGCCAAATGCAGAACAAAGAACTAGAGCTTGCAGTACCGCTACAGTTGTTTGATACAAACGCCTCTACGCCGCACATCCCGCCGTTCTTTCGTTTCAAATGGGCTGACAATATTCAACAAACCGGCGATTGGTCTGACTTGACGATTAACGGAGACGTTGCTCCGAATGATCGTTATAATTACCGTGCCGTGTTGGAATAAAACAGCGGTGGTCGAGAAATTCTGGCTCGCGAATAAGGTATGAGCTTGTCGGAGTAACCGAAAAATAACTGTTTATTTCACATTTGGGGAGGGATTGATTTATAAAATACTGTAACTATTCAGTTGCCCGAACGGCTTTCTTATTGCAGCCCTTATTTATCAAATTTCCCTGAGTAGCCAGCAAAGCCCCCAATATGCGCCCTTATTCCCGCATTTTTATTTGGTTTGAGCGACTGAATAGCTAGTCGTCCCTGAAAAAGTTTCAGTGAAAATTTCATCGTCGCGATCTTCAGCCACAAGTTCATTTGGTACGCAAGCCAAGCGGTATAGCAAGGCGAATACGAAAAAATCAGCTCGGAACTGAGCGGTTCGCCGTTTCTTTGATGAAAGTTGCGCAGCCGGACAAGGAACGGGCAAGAGAGGTGTCCGTTATTTTCTGAATCCGTTCTCGGATTCGTGAAAGTCATGCAAGAGAGAAGAAGAATGTCGCTAGAGCTTGCGTAGAATCTTCTTCAGG
>JAIRYX010000001.1 GCA_031267635.1 Planctomycetaceae bacterium | reverse complement strand
AATGAGGTTTGTCGTTTTGAGAAAAACCATTTTGCTACTGAGGTTGTTTTGTTAGGAAAATTAGGTGAAAATGAGGTTTTCCACTCGGACAATAATAAAATTTT
Source organism: Planctomycetaceae bacterium (assembly GCA_031267635.1). GTDB lineage: Bacteria > Planctomycetota > Planctomycetia > Pirellulales > Thermoguttaceae > WRMR01. The sequence continues at coordinate 3,667 of JAIRYX010000001.1, read as the reverse complement.
GCCCAAGATCCGCGCTCTTATTTTTTACCACTAAGGCGACAAAGATGCCCAAAGATTGTTCATTATAAATCCTTTGTGCGACTTTTTCGCCTTTGCGGTAAAAAAATAAGGACTGCAACAGCCGAGCCGTTCGGATGTTTGGGTAAAGTCACCAATTGCCCGTGTTATTTGCTAGTCGCCCGTGAAATATCACAGTAAGCCGTGATATTTGCTGGCGGAATTGGGACGTTGGGAAAAAAAACGGCGATTTTCTATTTGGCACAAATAATGCTTTAACGTTTTCAAGAACGACGCGATCTTGTTGTGGGAATTTCAATCACAAGTCCATTTCTAAAATAAAAAAAATGAAAATAAAAAAAGCAATCAAAAATGTTTTGTGGAGCTTCCTCATTCTGGGGGTTCCATCGATTATTTCGTGTACGCCTTCTTCGGACGACAGCGAAACAAGAAGTGCGACGCTTCTGAATGTTTCTTACGACCCGACCCGTGAGCTTTATGTGGATTTCAACGAGGCGTTTGTCAAACATTATCAGCAAGAAACCGGCGTCAAAGTGAACGTGAAAATGTCGCACGGCGGGAGCGGTAAGCAGGCGCGGGCGGTGATTGAAGGCGAAGCCGCTGATGTGGTAACGCTTGCGTTGGCGTATGATATTGACATTATTACCGAGAAAGCCCAGCTACTTCCGGCGGATTGGCAAAAGCGTTTGCCGGATAACAGCACGCCTTATACGTCCACGATTGTTTTTCTCGTGCGGAAAGGAAATCCGAAAAATATTACGACTTGGGACGATCTCATCAAACCGGGAATCCAAGTGATTACGCCGAATCCTAAAACGTCCGGCGGCGCGCGTTGGAATTATCTTGCCGCGTGGGGATACATTCTCAAAAAAGAACTCGGCGGCGATTTGAAGAAAGTCAACGACCCGCAATTTGCCGACGCGGTGAAAGCGGCGGAAGTCAAAGCGAAAGAATATCTAACGGCGCTTTTCAAAAACGTTCCGGTCTGGGACGCCGGAGCGCGCGGTTCGACAATGACATTCGTGCAGCGCGAGATCGGCGACGTGCTTTTGGCATGGGAAAACGAAGCGGTTTTGGCGTTAAAAGAGTTCAGCAACGAAAAGTTTGACATTGTTGTACCGCCGGTGAGCATTCTTGCCGAGCCGCCGGTGGCGGTGATCGATAAAGTTGTCGAGCGGCACGGAACGCGCGAAGTTGCCGAAGCGTATTTAAAATTCCTTTACTCGAAAGAAGGTCAGGAAATCGCCGCCAAGAATTTTTATCGTCCGCGCGACCCGGAAATCGCCGCGAAATACGCAAGTAATTTCAAAGACGTCGAATTATTCAATATTGACGACGTGTTCGGCGGTTGGCAGAAAGCCCAAAGGTTACACTTCAACGACGGCGGCGTCTTTGATCAAATTCACCAAGTCAAATAGAAAAAAGTTAAACGTTGCCTAGGAGGATGCAGAGTCTAAATTTTCAGAAAGACTAAGCGTTTTAGAAAAAAGGTTTCGTGTTGCAGCCAAAGCCGAAACTTTCCGAAGATGCGGCTCTGTATCCTCACTGGTATCATTCATGAGTTTTTCACCTAATGGCGTGCATTCAATGAAATGGAAATTCAAACAGCACAGCGTATTACCGGGATTCGGATTGACGCTTGGCGTAACGCTGACCTATCTCGGTTTAATTGTGCTGTTGCCGTTGTCGCTGCTGGTATGGAATACGTCTTCGCTGTCGTGGAGCGATTTCCTGAAAGCGGTGAGTTCCGCGCAGGTGGTCGCGTCGTACAAGCTGACATTCGGCGCGGCGTTTCTTGCGGCGGTCGTGAACGCGGTGTTCGGATTCATCGCCGCATGGACTTTGACACGTTATAAATTTCCGGGAAAAAAACTATTGGACGCAATCGTCGATATGCCGTTTGCGATGCCGACGTCCGTTTCGGGAATCGCGCTGACGACGATTTATGCGTCAAACGGCTGGGTCGGAAGTTGGTTTAATCAAGCGGGAATCAAGATCGCCTACACGCCGATTGGAGTCTTCATCGCGCTGACTTTTATCGGATTGCCGTTTGTCGTGCGGACTTTGCAGCCGTCGCTGGAAGACCTCGACAAAGAAATTGAAGAAGCCGCCGAGTCGCTGGGGGCGACGAAATGGCAAACATTTTGGCGCGTGATTTTGCCGTCCGTCCTCCCCGCGCTGGCAACCGGATTTACGCTTGCCTTCGCCCGCGCGTTGGGAGAATACGGCTCCGTCGTATTTATTTCGGGGAATCTCCCGATGAAAACGGAAATCACGGCGTTTTTGATCGTCACAAAGTTAGAACAATTCGACTATGCCGGAGCAACGGCAATTTCCGTCGTGATGCTCGGCGCGTCGTTTGTGCTGATGCTGATTATTAACATGACGCAATGGTATGCGAGAAGAGGAAAGAAATAAATGAAAACCATTGAGCGGCGTTCCCAAATATCCAAGTCGAGGTATGCGAGAAAAGGAAAGAGATAAATGACAACCAATCGCTCGAAACGTTTTCGCGAACGGAGCGTTCCTTTGCTGTTGATTTTCATCACAACGGCGTTTCTCGCGTTATTTTTGCTCATGCCGCTTGCGGCGATTTTTGTCGAGGCGTTTCGCAAAGGAGCGCAGGCGTATTTCGCCAGCTTCAACGACCGTTACGCGATGTCGGCGATTCGATTAACGCTCTTGACGGCGGCAATCGCGGTGCCGATGAACGTTGTGTTCGGCGTTACGGCGGCATGGTGCATTGCGAAATTTGAATTTCCCGGAAAGAACGTTTTGATAACGCTGATTGATTTGCCGTTTGCGATTTCGCCGGTCATTGCCGGTTTGATTTTCGTCCTTGCGTTTGGACGGCAAACGATGCTCGGCGAGTGGATGATTGAACACGACATAAAGATTATATTCGCCGTGCCGGGAATTGTTCTCGCCACGATTTTTGTGACGTTTCCGTTTGTCGCGAGGGAGCTGATTCCGTTGATGCAGGAACAAGGCACGATTGAGGAAGAAGCCGCCGTTTCGCTCGGCGCGGGCGGATGGGACATATTTTGGAAAGTGACGCTTCCGAATATCAAATGGGGATTGCTTTACAGCGTGATTTTATGCAACGCCCGCGCAATGGGGGAATTTGGAGCGGTCAGCGTCGTGTCGGGACACATTCGCGGCGAGACGAACACCATCCCGCTTCACGTCGAAACGCTTTACGCGGAATACAGTTATGTCGCGGCGTTTTCGGTCGCGTCGCTCCTTGCGTTTTTGGGACTTGTCACCCTCGTCGCCAAAACCGCCCTCGAATGGAAAACGAAACGGAAAAAAGAAGGAAAATCAATAAGCGGCTAACAAACGAGCGTCCGAAAACAAAAAGATTATTCCCCAACGGCAGGGGCAAAAAAGCGTTTTGTAGGGGCAAGAAATTTTTTGCCCCTACGCGAATCCCTAATGTCTCTGCCGTCCCTCGCGTCCCTTTTGTCCCTTACACGAAAGCTTTTCGGGAATCCCCCAGCGGCTTTGTCGCCAGCAACGGCGGCGGCTCTGTGGTTCCCAAGGGACGCGAGAGACTCCAGGGACAATTGGGACAGGGCGAGTTTTTTGAAAGAGAAAATGAGAAATTCCCCGAAGAGTTTCCAAAATCAGAAAAATGAATCCCTAACGT
>JAIRYX010000448.1 GCA_031267635.1 Planctomycetaceae bacterium | reverse complement strand
TCGTTCAAACCACATAAATCCGTACCGGACACTTGGCAATTACAGTCAATCGAAAGACTTTACCATTACAGCCCTTATTTATAAAATTCCCGTAGTAGTGCTAATATGCGCCCTTATTCCCTTATTTTTCGTTCAAGTTTTTTGGGTAACAATCCATCATCTAAATCTAAAAAATAAGGACGCGTTTGGGGACTTTGTTGGCTACTAAGGGAAACTTGATAAATAAGGGCTGCAATGGTAAAACCTTTCGGGTAATTGCAATAATAAAGACTTTCGGGTAACTTCTCGGTTGCCGTGTGGATTTATTTGGTTTGGGCAACTGAATAGCTACACAATGTTAAACCTCCCCAAAATATGGAATAATCAAAAAATTCAACTTTTGGGAAAAATATCGTTTGTTATTTTTTACGAAATTGTTATACTAATGGTAAAATTAATGAGTGAAATAGAGAAATAATAAAATTTGCGCAAGGTTTTTAGTTTCTAATAGAGGAAATTTCATTTTTTGAAAGGGATTTTGATGAGTTCTCCGCAAGAGATTCAGGAACAATTAATTCGACTTATTGATAAAACTGGAAATGGTTATTTTGTGACGGTTGCAAACCTTATAAAATTACCAGCGGCTCTCCGTAAAGAGCTTGGGATTATGACAAAAACATCGGGAGCAGACAAGCAGAAAATTTTGCAACGGTTTTTAGAAGACAAATTCGAGTTTTTTAAAAAAGGTAACAGCGCTTATCTGGTTAAAAAATTACCCGGCGGAACAGATGAGTTGGTGTTGAGATTGGTTCAAAAAAATTTGGGAAAATCACCCGGAAGAGTTACTTCTCCTTTGAGCAAATTAAAATTCTACGAATCGCTAAACCGTTTGAATGCAAAAGGATTGATTTACTATGAATTAAATACTGACGGCAAAGTCAAAAAATTACTGTTAACAGACTTTTCGCAGAATGCGCAATCAACAGCGTCTATTTCGCAAAACGCAACCGTTTCGGACTGTATGGCAAATAATATCCAAGCGTTCAAATCGCTTTATGACCGCCTCATTTCCGGAAAACAAATGGTAATCATTGCGGACTTGCGGCGCGGTTTGAATTGGGACAAAGGTATTTTTGAAAAAATTCTTGAACAGCTTCGCCGTGAAGGAAAAATTCAACTGATGACAGGCGACGCATCGTTAATGCAGGAAGAAGACGTCCGGCTTGGTTACAGGGATGCCAACGGTTTTGACTATTTGATTCTAAAATGGAAAAATCCATGATTTCGCAAACTCAAGAAGACATTCGCACAATTCTTCGTACTAATAATCCCTTTTCTACTTATGCCGCTGGCGAACCATGGGGCGAAGAACATCCCAGCGTTGATTCGTTGAATAAAGATGCTCTTGAGCATATTAAAACATTGCTTCACGAAAAAATACAAAATCCCCAAATACCGCTTGCGGCAGTTGTGTTTGGGGATTCCGGCATGGGAAAAACATATCTTCTCAAACGGATTCTCGACGCAGTGCATACGGAAAACATTTCCACCTCTTTAGTTTTTGTTCGGTCGATTTTTAGTCCGCAAACGGCAATGCAACGTCTGCTTAGTGAAATCGTGCGGAACCTTGATCACAAAATCAATAACAATGGACATACGCAGCTTGATCTGTTAATTGCCAAAATGTTGGGAGAATATTTAGAATACTTCTTTTCCCAACCGGAAAACACAAAATGGAAACAGCACAATGAAAAATTTATTCATCGATTGGAAAAAGATGTTTATGCCATTCTTGATTGCAGAATCAACGAAAAAACACGCGTCAAACTTTTTTCCGAAACGTCTGTTTTTTTGAGAAATCATCTGCCGAACATCTCTAAAAATTTTCTTCGCGTTCTTTTTCAGTATTCTGAGAAAAACAAACGCGGCGTTGTGATGGAATGGTTGCATGGTCGTCCGTTAGATCGTGAAGATTATGCAATTCTTGGTCTTGATGATATTCAATCTCCAAGTTATGATGATAATCAGAATCAGTATATCGAAGATAAATCACGCGACATTATCATCGCATTGGGACTTTTGCTGGAACGTTATCATCACTCTTTATTAATCTGTTTCGACCAACTGGACGCTCTTCGTGAAGAAGATAAAGTGTTGACGTTTCAGGATATGATTCACTTTTTGGTGAATGACGCAACGGCGATGTTGCCGATTGCGTTCATGCGGAATACGACATGGGATTTACGTTTTCATGTCATGGATATAGCCGTTCGCGAGCGGTTATTGATGCATCCGATCACGCTTAACGGTTGTTCGGCGGAACAAGCAAAAGAATTAATCGAAAAACGTATTTTGTATAAATTTCCCGAGAACGGGCAAAAATACGCGCAATGGTTAGGTGGAATTTTATGTCCTAAACTGCTTGGTGGAGAATCGCCGCGCCAAGTGATTAGTTTGGCAAGTCAATGGATTTTGAAAGACGAACAAACTTCTTTGCCGCAGCCGCCTGAACTTGTTTTAAATCAAGAATTGAATCGGGAATTGTCGTTTATTCGCAACGATTTGCCTCAACCGGACGCAGAGCGTTTACAAAAAACTTTGCGTTTTTTTCTGGAGAATCGATGTGTTTTTAACGCGGAAAACGATTATTTTCGCGGTTCATACGGTCAATTAAGCGGAAAATTTTCATTTTCGGCAACTGTATTGCCGCCGCTTCATTATGCATTTTTTTTCAACACGTCATCCAGCGGAAATTCCGTGAGCGCAGCTTATCGCAACGCTCTCGCATTTCAGGAAAAGAATCCCGATGCGCGTTGTTATTACGTCACGGATAACCGTTGCCTATTCCACGAAACTTGGAAAAAGGCGGCGGAATATCGAGATAAGTTTCTTCAAAATGGAGGACGTCTCGCTTCGCTTGATAAAGAAACAGTAGCTCGCTGGTTTTCTTTGTTGTTTTTAACAGATAAAATTCGCGCAGGCGACGTCACACATCCCGGAACGGAAGAAACAATCACAGAACAACAACTCTCGGAGTATGTCAAAAGTCATTTTCCTTACGAATTGATTGAGTTGCCGTTTCATCAAGAAACAAAAACGTCTCCTGTGATTCCGGATTCTGGCGGTAGCAGTGTTTCAGAGTATCCCGAAGAAAAGCCAATTGTTCCGCAAGAAATACCAGTATTGAGCGAGGTTACTTCGTCTCCGCCCGACAACGAAGCGTATGAACTTTTGGACAGTTTACTGAATACGCTCCAGAAACTTAAATTACCAGTCCAGCCGTATTCGCCGGAATCATATCAGTGCGGTCCTCGCCTTATTCGTTTGCGGATTGTTCCTGATCAAATGCAGAACGTGACTGTTAAGAAAATTCAAAATAAGGCAGCTGATTTGAAAGTTGCCATGCACCTTCAGGAAGAACCGTTGATTCAAGCACAAACAGGTTTTGTCAGCGTGGATATTTTGCGCCGTCACCGCGAAACGCTCACGCTCGGACAATTGCTACGTGACGGTGAAAAGAATCGCCCCAGCGATTCGGACGCGGTGTTTCCATTGGGGGCGGAAATTGACGGTTTGCCGTTTTGGATTGATTTAGCCAATCCCGGTACACCCAGCATTTTGATTGGAGGAACATCCGGTAGCGGAAAGAGTGAATTACTGAAATCAATTGTCGTTGGTCTTGGCACAATTGCTTCGCCGCAGAGCGTTTATTTTACGCTGATTGATCCGAAACGGGTCACGTTTACCGATTTTTATGCTCTGCCTTGTCTGAACAACTCTGTCATTACAGACGATGAACGTGCGCTGGAAGTGTTGAACGACCTTGTGGAAGAAATGGAATCGCGGTATAAAAAATTTGAAAGTGTCGGCGTTTCTGATATTACTGCATACAATCGTATTGCAGAGGAACGTTTTTGTCGGCACGTTGTGATTATTGATGAGTACGCCGATATGTTATCGAATAAATTGATGACGGAAATGCTCGAATTTTGTTTTAAAAAAATCGGCGCGAAAGGACGCGCGGCAGGTTTTCACCTTATCCTTGCAACGCAACGTCCCGATGCAAAAGTTGTGACAGGACTTGTAAAAGCAAATCTGCAATTAAAAATCGCACTCAAAGTGACAAGTAACAAAAACAGTCAAGTCATCTTGGACGAATCTGGTGCGGAATGTCTTGCGGGACACGGCGATATGTTGATTGGCGGTGCGGTGTCACCTTGCCGATTGCAAGGCGCACTCGTCACCACCGGCGATATTGAAAATTTGAAAAAACATTGGGAACAGTCCTCCGCTAAAGCTATTAACGGTAATCGCTAAAATGTATTTCTCACGCTTTCATATCCGATTTTCGTTTGAATGAGGGACATTAAGGACAAGAAGGATTTTGGGACAGTATGAACGAGGATATCTGCCTTAAAAATCAAAGTTTCGAATGTGAAAAGTCTATCGAATAGGGCTGTTTTCAATTTGTATTTGTAGTAGTCATTTTTCACTCCATAACGTTTGTGCGATTGCCAATGCCTGACGTGTTGCGGCAACATCGTGAACACGAAAAATCGAAACGCCGTGTAATGCGAGATAAATCGTTGCGGCAATCGTTCCCGGTAAACGGTTTTTCGGATGTTGCGCATGATTTGTCTTTGTCAGAGCGTCAACAAAACGTTTTCGTGAAATACCGTACAAAAGCGGTAACTCTAATGCGTGCAATACATTGATTTCACGCAACAATCGAAGATTATGTTCTGGACTTTTGCCGAAACCGATACCGGGATCAAGTGTGATTTTTTCTTTTGCAATGCCTGCGCAAATTAACGTTTTTTTTCGTTCATCAAGATACGCCGCGACTTCCGCGACAACGTCATTGTAATGCGGCGATTCTTGCATCGTTTGCGGCGTGCCTTGTTTGTGCATAAGACAGACTCCGGCTTGTGTTTCACATAAAACCGATAACATTTCCGTATCATCCGTTGCGGCAGAAATGTCATTCACGATTTCCGCTCCGGCGGCGATTGCCTCTCGTGCTGTTGCCGCGCGGTAAGTATCAACAGAAATCGGTACATTTGTTTTTTCATGAATCGCCGCTACAACAGGAATCATCCGCAGAATTTCTTCCGTTGTGCTAATTCGTTGCGAACCGGGCTGCGTACTTTCCGCACCAATATCGAGAATCGCTGCTCCTTCATCAACAAGCCGCAACGCATAGTCGACCGCCGCCGAAATCTCCAATGTTCCATGACGATAAAATTGCCCGCCATCGCTGAAACTATCCGGCGTGACATTGATAATTCCCATCAAAAGCGGTTTATGATTCAAATCCAATTTTTGAGTGCGAAGCTGCCAGTAAGACATAAAATTGTAAGAGAAAAAGTTGGCGTAGTTCGTATTAAACGTATCATTTGAATGATTTCCCTAAAGCATCATCTTAATCTTGTTGATAAATTTTTACAAGACGTTTTGAGTCATTCCCAATCCTCAAAATGAAATTTTCCAAACTTTGTGCCGACCTCTCTACATTGGACGCTTTTTTGTTATAATTCTTATAAAGTTGTTTTCGTTTTATCCTAAATAAAATTTTTTGCATCAGAAAAGATAAAAATGCGTTCTATTGCGATTATGAATCAAAAAGGCGGAGTCGGTAAAACAACAACGGCGGTCAATCTCAGTGCGGCACTTGCCGAAACCGGAGCGTCGGTCTGTTTGATTGACCTTGATCCGCAAGCTCATGCCACGCTTCATTTAGGAATTGAGCCGCAAGTGGAATTTCAGTCGGTTTATGAAGTTCTCGTCAACGATTTGCCGCTGAAAGATGTGCGTCAGCAAGTCGCCGACAATCTCTGGCTGATTCCTGCACATATTGATTTGGCGGCGGCAGAGCCGGAACTTCTCGGCGTGGTCGGACGCGATATGATTTTGCGAGACAAATTGACGCAAGATGATATGCAGTTTGATTATACGATTATGGATTGTCCGCCGTCGTTAGGCGTGCTGACGCTGAACGCGCTGACTGCCGTTGACGAGGTTTTTCTTCCGCTTCAACCGCAGTTTCTCGCTCTTCACGGACTCACGAAATTATTGCGTACTATCGAGTTGGTGCAAAAACGTCTCAACAATAAATTGCGTTTGAGCGGCATCGTTTTCTGTATGTTTGAAGCTCAAGCGCGGCTTTCAAGTGAAATCGAAGCGGACGTCAATACTTTTTTTAACATGTCTCAATCGCGAGAAATGCCTTGGTCCAATGCAAAAATATTCAGTACTAAGATCAGGAAAAACATTCGTCTTGCCGAATCGCCGAGTTTCGGCAAACCGATTTTCGGTTATGATAATTCGTCCAAAGGTGCGGAAGATTACCGAAAGCTCGCACAGGAAGTGATTGAAAGTGAAAATTCTAAATAATCCATGACACGGATGTAATATGGCAAAAATCATCAAAAAAGTAAGAAAAATTAAGAAAGCGAAAAAAGAAAAAGCACCGATTGCCGCGAGAACGTTGGAACAGCGAAAAGGGTCGCAAAAACATCGACCGGTAAGAGAAAATTATAAGCCGCAATCGGATTTAGAATCGGCGGTAGAATTGTTTTTGCGTTATCTGCAAGTGGAGAAAAACGCTTCCGATCTTACAACCAAAAGTTACCGTGAAGATTTAGAAGGATTGCTTGAATACGTTTACGAGTTGTGCAACAAGCGTTTTCCCAAGCCCAACGAAATTACGACGCTTGACCTTCGCGGCTATGTCTTGGCGATGCACGATGCGGATTATCATTACGCAACCATAGCGCGGCGGCTTGCGTCGCTCCGCACGTTTTTTCGGTTCGGAATGCGCGAAGGAATCGTATCAATGAATCCCGCGAAACCGTTGCGAAATCCGCGTGTGAACCGTTCGTTGCCGTTTTTCCTTTCGACCGCCGAATTAGGATCGCTCTTGCAAACGCCGTTGGCTGATATGATGGGGTTACGCGACCGCGCGATTCTCGAAGTAATGTATTCAACGGGCGTGCGAGTCAGCGAACTGGTTAGGTTGAATATCGCGGATTACGACGCCGAAGAAGGACTTGTCCGCGTTTTCGGCAAAGGAAAAAAGGAACGCTTGGCTCCGATTGGCTCTTTTGCAAAGGAATCGCTCGACACTTGGTTTGCGATACGTCCCGAACTGTTGGCGAGAAACAAAGTGAGCGACGCTCTGGACAAAGCGATTTTTCTCAATCGTTACGCGGAACGTTTCAATGTGCGAAACATTGCGCGGATGCTCGATAAGCATATCAAAGGCGCGGGATTAGACTCTCGCACATCGCCGCACACGCTTCGACATAGTTTTGCGACGCATTTACTCGACAATGGGGCGGACATTCGCAGTATTCAGGAATTGCTCGGTCATTCCAGTATCGTTACAACTCAAATCTACACGCATGTTAGCACGGCAAGTCTTCGTGAAGTTTATGAGAAAGCGCATCCCCGCGCACATTAGAAATTGTTCGATAACGATTTTTCTGATATTCTTTTTGGTTTTTCGTGTTATGCCGAAAGCCGCGCGGTGTTCCGCGAACATCTCGCAGGCACGAATCCCAATTATCTCTCTCGTCATTATTTCATCTTGCCTGCGGAAAAATTTTATTTTACAATACGTATGGCATTTCAACATTAGTTCATCACCAAATTTCTCTGATTATTTTGTTTTTGGAGACATATGCGTCCTGGACAACTGCCTCGTTACCCGAACGGCTTTATCATTGCTGCCCTTATTTTATCAAGTTTCCCTTAGTAGCCAACAAAATCCCCAAACGCGACCTTATGACCTTATTTTTTAGATCACGAATTTTTATCACAAGAATGGAACGAAGCATAAGGGAGTAAGGGCGCATATTGGTGGTGCAATTCGGGCTACTAAGGGAATTTTATAAATAAGGGCTGCAATAGGAGCTGTTTTTCGGTAAAATTGGCTGTAGTACAAAGTCACGCAATTTCACTTGGCATTTTTCAACGTAAAATACCTATAAATTAGACCTTTTCTCTAACCCTATCAATAGACCGAACACTATTCAAAAAACAGTTATTTTGTATTTGCCTGTTTTGCCTAAATAACCTGATGTGAAGTTAGAGAAAAGGTCTATTTGACATTTTTCATACCAAGGGGAATTGAGGAACTTCGTAGTAGTTACCCAGTTGCCGTGCGAATTTATTTGGCTTGGGCAACGAAATAGTTACTGTATTGCATACATCAATCTCTCCCCCAAATGTGAAATAAGCAGCAATTTTTCATTTTGGCGTTGTTGTCTCTCCAAATTGTGAAGAAGGAACATTATGCGTATTGCGCTTGCTCAAATCAATTCCGTCATCGGCGGATTCAATAACAATCGGGAAAAGATATTGTCTTTCGTCCGTCAGGCGGAGAAAGAACAGGCGAATTTGATTCTTTTTCCTGAACTGGCGGTTTGCGGGTATCCGCCGATGGATTTGCTCGATCAGGATTGTTTCGTTGAAATGAATATTCGCACCGTTCATATTTTGCAACGGGAACTTCCGCGAAATATTGCCGTCGGACTTGGTTTCGTCAACAGGAATCCGTACTCGCGCGGAAAAAATCTGGTGAATGAATACGGGATTCTTCTCGACGGTCAACTTGTGTTTGAACAATTCAAAACGCTCCTTCCCACTTACGATGTGTTTGACGAAGCGCGGAATTTTGAACCAGCTCGCAAATGGAACGTTTTTGAGTGGAAAGGCGAGCGGATTGGAATTGCGATTTGCGAAGACGTTTGGCGGGAAACCGACACGCCCGGCACGGCGTATCTGCGTGATCCGGTGCGTCAACTGCTGAATCGCGGAGCGACGCTTTTGTGCGTTCCGTCCGCATCGCCGTTTGTCGCGGGGAAGTTAGCAATCCGCCGGAATCTTGCCGAGCGCATCGCGCATCGCGGCAACGTGCCGACGATTTATGTCAACGCGGTCGGCGCAAACGATTCCATTATTTTTGACGGACGTTCTTTCGTGGTCGCGCCGCAACGCGTAACGTCACAAACGACAAACTCTCGCGTTGTTTCGTTGCAATGCAGCGCAAAACCGTTTGAAGAAGACCTCGTGATTTGGGATTCGGCAAAAAAACTTCCGCCGCCCGTCTCCGTTCTTCCGCCCAACAATACACTCAACAATGAACTCGACATGATCGAAGACGCTTTGGCACTTGGTATTCGAGAGTATATGAACAAATGCGGTTTTACGCGGTGTCACTTGGGACTTTCGGGCGGCATTGATTCGGCATTAGTCGCGTATCTCGGCGTGAAAGCGGTCGGCAAAGACAATGTTGTTTGTTTCAGTATGCCGTCGCGTTTTTCGTCGCAAGGTTCTAAAGACGACGCGGCGGAACTGGCGGCGAATCTCGGATGCCGTTACGAAACGCTTCCCATCGAGTCGGTTTATACGAGTTTTCTTTCAACGCTTGCCGACGTTTTTGAAAACCGACCGTTTGACATTGCCGAAGAAAATTTGCAGGCGCGGATTCGCGGAACGTTGCTAATGGCGTATTCCAACAAATTTCGTTCGATGCTTTTAACAACAGGCAACAAGAGCGAACTTGCGATGGGCTATTGCACGTTGTATGGCGACATGAACGGCGCGTTAGCTCCTATCGGCGATTTGCTCAAGACAGAAATTTTTGCGTTATGTCGGCGGATTAACGAAAAGTCTCAAGGGAAAAACGTTATACCGCCGGTTATTCCCGAAGCGATCTTAACGAAACCGCCCTCGGCGGAACTGCGTCCCAATCAGAAGGATCAGGACAATTTGCCGCCTTATGAGGAGCTGGACGAGATATTAAAATTGTATCTTTTCGAAAATCTTTCCGCAGACGAAATCGTCAAACGCGGCTGGGATCGCGAACTTGTAGTACGCATCATGCGCGGCGTCGCATTTGCGGAATTTAAACGCCGCCAAGCGCCGCCGGTACTCAAAATATCTCCGCGCGCCTTCGGCATGGGACGACGAATGCCGATTGCAAGAGAAGCTTACGAGGTGTGAAAATCTTGTCCCTCGCGTTTCCAAGGGACAATTGGGAAATGAGAAACTTCCGAGGCAGGGTGAGTAATCGGTCAAAAAATGACTCAAGAAATCTCAAAGCGAGTCTTTACAGTTCCTTGCGTCCCTAAAGTCCCTTTTGTCCCTTGTTCCCCAAACTTTCGGCAACTCTACCGGAAGTTTACGCATCCCTGCGCGAGACTTTTCCGAAGGGAAACTCACCGCTCGCGAAGGGCGAGAATCGCTCATAAAGAGTGGTGAATCGCTCGCGAGTGTTAGCGCCAATGTCACGTTAGTCATTAGAAATTAATCTGAAGTTCCTTAAAAATTCGGTCGATTTTTTGACGGAAGTCTATAAATAGCAATCATTAGCGTCTAATTTTGAGCAAAAACCATAGGCATATATAGCGTCTTTTGACATCATTGATAGACGAATGATAAGTGTTATATTATTGGCATGTATGTAGCCAAAATCCCTAATCACGGTTACAATCCGACTTACCTTCTCCGCGAAACTTATCGTGAGGATAGCAAGGTGAAAACACGTACAGTCGGAAATATTACGTCGCTCGGTATTGAAAAAATCGCTCGAATTTCACAAATTATCAGGGGTTGATCTCGTTCCCGCTCAATCGGCGCTTGAAATTATTCGCTCGCGTCCTCACGGTCATGTTGACGCGATACTCCGCGCGATACTCCAGCTCGGTCTCGAACAAATGATTTCACGTGAACTCTGTCGTCAACGCGATCTTGTTCTTGCTATGATCGTTCAACGAATCATTGTTCCGCGTTCCAAACTTGGCACGACTCGCGAATGGAATAATACGACGCTTGCGGAAGAGTTGAATATTGATACGAAGAAAGAAGACGCCGATTTGCTTTATGCGGCGATGGACTGGTTGCTCAAACGTCAAAGCCGTATCGAACAAAAGGGAACTTCTAAAAACCTCATTTTCAACACACGTGACCGTTGACATATAAGGGCATAAGGGCAGCGTTTTCAAGGTGTCATTTGGCATAAAACATCCGCCTATTTTAACACAATAATTCACAAACTTTCTAAAGCCACCATGTTTACTCAATCATATAGCCGATCATACCTTAAACAGACGTAATTTAAAAATAGAAAACGAGTCCGTTGTAAAGAAATATTAAAATTACAAAAACATCATAACTACCGTTTATAAACAACTTAAATACACCTTGAAAGCGCTGGGAGTTTACGGGCGAAACAAAAGTGCAATTTCTAACCGTAAAAAATATAACAAAATAAACAGAATACAAAAACAAGTTAGTTTGCTCAAATTTGCTGATTTTATTGGCAATAAATTTCAAAAATTCCTCTGTTTTTTTATAAAAATTTTTGTTACGATTCCTCAAATTTGGTGCAATGAAGCCGGAACGTGTCGACAAACGGCGGAAAATCATGCAAACACAAATAACGGAAACATTACAAAAAGTTCCTCTCCTTGAAATTACATGGAGCAAAATCAAAGATGAAAAAAGAGTATGTCATTTTTACCGCGTGGATGACGCTTGTTGCGTTGGCGAGTTCAGGAATCGGCGCGTATTTTTATTCACAGCCGAGCGAACCGGTTCAGGCGAGTTCGAGCGACCGTTCCGACGGCGTAGTTATGGCGACCGGTTCGGTGTTTACACGAATTACATCCACCTCGGTGCCGGGAAGTACCGTGAGTTCAATGCACTTAAGTTACATTTCTCACGAAGCTGTTTACGCACTCGACCAAAACACCGGAGCGTTGACGGCAGGCGTTCTTCTTCGTGAAGGTCCGGGCTTCCAAGGATTGTTCCAGACGAATCTGAATCAAGGATTGGCAAGTGTTATGGCGACTGCGGGCGATAAAATACCGTTTCCGCAACGTCCTCGTTATACGATGGTTACGGGTGAAGTGAATATTCCACATCGCGCCGGAAGCGAGTGGGACGTACCGCAAGGCGTCGTTTATATTCACGAACAAACTACCGGTTATGTTATGGTTTATTCTATTCCTTGGACAAACGATTTCAATAACGGAAGAGTTCAACACGGCAATTTGCAACTTTGGACAGCGTATCGTTTTACAGCGCCCTACACGCAAAATTAGGTATGAGGCGGGAAGCTGGAGGCAGCGTTAAATTCTTCTGCCTTCGGTCGCCTGTTTCTCGTTTTACGAGAGGAGAGGAGTAAATATCAATGTTGAACGGAATTGATCCTGCAAGTTATTTGAGCGTTATCCGCGAGTTGTCGCCGTTGAAAAAAAGCGACAATACGCCGATTCAAGCGGCGGCGTTAGAGTCGGCGAAAAAGTCGAAAGCGTCTCCCGCATCGGCGGATACGTTGTTACTTTCTCCGTCGGCAAAGCAACTTTTCGATTTTTTCGCGGCGCAGCCGCAAGACGCGACGGACAACGAAAACGCGGACATTGATCTCGAAGGAATGAAGCTTCGCGGCGATATGCTGGCGGAAACGTTGCAATTGCAATTGAACGCGTTTCAAGGAAAAATGCTCGGCATACTCGGCGGGGCGGGTATGAATACGGATTCGCCGATCAATTTGCAGACCGGCGCAAACGGCAACGTGCAAGTGACAAACGAGCGCCCCGACAAAGAAAAAATCGAATCGCTGTTCCAGAACATGCCGGGATTATCAAAAGATTTTCGACAGATCTCCATGTTAGCGTCGGTGGTGCGAATGAATAATATGTCGGAAAAATCGAGCGAACTCAATAATTTCACTTCGTTGAATCCGCTTTCCGCATTAACGCAATACGCAAAAAACAGCGACGCGATGACCTCCGACAAGTTCAATCTTCGTCTCGCAGAAAACAACGTGTCGTATTATTTTGGTAGCTGAATTAAAACTTCCTCGTAATGAAGAAATAAAATGACCTCGCCATGAACACGCTAAAAGAAACATGGAAACAGATACGCGAATTGTATTTCGGAATGACGCCGGGAAGTCGGATTGTCACGGGGTTGTTGTTCATGGTGTTGTTGATAAGTTTAGTTTACCTGATTGTTCCCGGACGCGGCACAAGCGCGGCGGCAAAGGAAATATTTTTATTGGGCGATTATAATTTTTCGCAATCGCAACAACGAGTCGTTATTGAAGCGTTGGGAAACTCGGGGCTGAACGATTACACTTGGGAAGGTTATCGGCTGAAAGTTCCGATCAAGCAAAGAGAAAAATATATCGCCGCGCTCTCGAAAGGAAACGCGATTCCGCAGGACGACGCCGCGATGATTTTGGAAACGATCAACAGTTCGTCCCCAATGACGACCAAACCGGAACGTCTCGACCGAAACCGCGCGGCGATGTCGCTTGCAACGTCGAATGCGTTACGCTCTCTCGGCGGATTGGACGACGCGCTGGTTTTTACCGACGAAAACAACGTTTATGATAAAAGATTTCAGCGAAAGCGTGTCAGAACAGCAACGGTTCTTGTCCGTCCGCAGCCGAACCATCAACTCGACACCAAATTGTTAGGCGGAATCGTCGGCGTGGTGAAAGGAGCGTTCGGGATCGAAGACGTGAAAAATATTATCGTTACCGACCAAAGCAGCGGAAAAACATGGATTGGTTCCGACGATTGGTTCAAAGGAACGAACGGCGGCGTGTATCTTGAAAATAAGCGGGAGGCGGAAGAATATTTTGAAAATCAGGTTCGTTCGCAATTCTCGGAGATCGACGGTTTACGAGTTGCCGCTACCGCCGCGTTGGATAAATACAAATCGCGCGACGAATTAACCGTGCAACATGGAAAGCCAACGGTCGGCGTTTCCGACGATCTTTCGATAAAATCTTCCGGCGAAAACGCCGCAAACGCCGGTCGCCCCGGTTATGAAATGCAAAAAGAAAACGTTCCCTTGCCGCTCAATAACGGCGCTGCGATACTGAACGGAAAATTTAATTATAGCGAAGACCACGCCCGCGCCGCGAATGTGATGAACGGCATGCAATCGCAAACTTCTTACGAAAAAATGACTCCGCACGCAATGGCGGTGAGTTTGCGAGTCCCATACGATTACTTTATGACAACATGGAAAAAAGCCCAAAGCTTAATGGGAGAACAGAACCCCGAACCGAAAGACGGCGACATAGAAACTTGGATTCCGGCGGAAATCGCGCGGATGAAACAACAAATTCTCCCGCATTTGCGAATGCAAAACGAGCAGATCACGGACGACGCGGAATTAGAAAAACTCGTAACGATTGAGCCGTATCATACCCGCGATTACGTTCAGGCGGAACCCGCGTCATGGATGGAAAACGCGACGGCTTGGCTGAACGGCAACTGGAAGTTTTTAGGAATGTTCGGCTTGATTGCCGTTTCGCTCGGCGTACTTTGGAGCGTAACGCGACCCGCCAAACCGGAACCGATTATTCTTTACGAAGCACCGGATATGCCTTACGCCGAACCGGAAACCGAATCGTCGGAAGAAAACGGCGAAGAGTCTGGTTTCAATCGAACGCTTGAACCGTTCAATAAATCCATGCGGTCGCTGCAGGAAGAAGTGAGCGATCTTGTCAATGAAAACCCCGACGCCGCCGCCAATGTCTTGCGTCAGTGGATTGGTAAAGTCGTTATGCAGGAACACTGAGTAACTCATGTTATGCCTATGAGCTATCAAAGCATATCCAAAATTGATCAGTTTTTCGCAATGATTCCTGTCAAGAGCGGAAAAACTGTTTTTTCGCTCCTTGAATACTAATCGCTCGTGCGTAACAGGAATAGGAGTAAATAACCCTATTTCGGACGGAATGAAGATCCTACGCAACATGAGTTAGCATACAAATAATTCGGGAAAGCCCCCAACGGCTTTGGGACTTGTCCCAACGGTTCCGGGACTTATCCCAACGGTTCCGGGACTTATCCCGACGGCTTTGGGACTTGCAACAGCGGCTCTGTCGCCTGCGACGGCGGCTCTGGATGACAATCCAACGGCTTTGGGGAATCCGACGAGACTTGCGTAGCGATTTCCTAAATCATTGTCAATTAAACATTTAGCGCAAACGAAAAAGAAATTCAACGCCGAGCCAACCCCAAGACCGGCCGCTCTCCTTATTTTTATTAGATTTTTCCTAGCAATGTCATTGTTTTCAAAGAAAAACCAAAGAACGCTCGCCAATTCCGCAAAAGACCTGAAAGGAACGGTTGAAGGGGAAGTGTTGCCGGTTGCGCTGGGGTTGACGCCGAATGAATTGGAACGACTGCTCAAATTGCTCGGCGATAAGAAACGTCTGGTATTTCAGCGAAAAGTGGGCGGTTTCCGCGACAAAGAAAACGGCGTCGCGTATTGGAAAAAACCGAAACAGCTTTCTTATGACAAGGCGATGGAATTGCTGCATGAGGAAGCGGAAGAATATACGGAACGCGAACAGGAATTTTTACGAAAGAAACGGAAACTGAATCCGAGCTATCAAATTCCGCGGGACGTCGAATTGGACGAAAGCGGGTTTCCTGAAAACTTGACTGCGGACGAAATATTACTTGCGTTGAAAGCGGCGGAAAGACGGTTGACCACGCTGGAAACGTCGCCGCAAAAATCCACGGCGGAGGAATGCCGTGCGCGTTGGATTTTTTCCGCGATGGAGCAATTGAAAAAAGAAGAAAAGATCCAATTTGCGCGAGCGATTGCGTCGTTGCAACAAAAACATATTGAAGGCAAAACGGCGGTACGTCAGCCGGATTTGGAAACGGAAACGTGGGATCTGTTCGGCAAACAGGAAAGCAGCGAAGCAGCGGAGAAGACGCGAACTTTGGACGGGTTCGGCTCGAAACCGTTAACGACGCTTATTGACGAAGCGGGCAATGTCGTGGAAGAAGACCTCGACGCGGCGGCAAAAGTCGTCCGTCAATGGATCGGAGCTTCGCAAAAAACGGAATAACTCTTTTTTATTCCTCCGCAAAACGGTACGAATGGGGAAGAAACAAATTTTTATCAGGAATTGATCATGGATGCGCGTAGCGGAATTAGGAAAGCGGCAATTTTTTTGAACGGGCTTGATTGGGAGACGGCGAACACGCTATTAAAACGTTTGCCGACGGAAGAAGCTTGTGCGGTGCGGCAGGAAATGGTTGCGGTACAGCGGATTTCCCGCGAGGAAATTCATACGGCGGTACGCCAATTTTTACTTGACACGAAAAACAATGGAAAGATTTCGCGTTCTCAACCGCCGGACAATTCGCACAAAACAGTCATTTCGGGCAGCGACTCGGATTTTGTCGAATTTTCGTCTAACGTTTCCGCGGCAACGATGGTTTCTTCTTCGGCGATATCGACAGCGTATCATATTCACGATCCTTCTTCGGATTCTCCATCCGCCCAGTTAGAAAATCTTGTGGAACCGGAAACGAAACACGCCGATAATTTCGATGCGGAAAATCAACCGCCGCAACAAACGATCATTCAACAAAACGAGCCGAACGAAACAATGCCGGAAACTTGCCCCAAGCGTTTTGACGAGTTGGAACGCATGACGCCGTTTGACGCGGCGGTGTTTTTAGCGGCGGAAAGCGAGCAGTTGATTGCGGTTGTGTTGTCGCAGTTGACGCCGCAATGTTCGCGCGGCGTGCTGGCATGTTTTGAGCAATCTCTGAAACGGGACGTCATTCGCCGACTTGCCAAGCTCGACGAGACCGACGAGACGATTCTCGACGAAATTGATTTCGTTCTCAAACAGCGTTTGACGCAGGAATTTGAGGAAAAAAACAAATTCAAGCCCGGACTCGCGCTGCTGGAACAGATTTTACAATCGGCGGAAAACGAATCCGCAAACGACGTTGACAACAGCGTCTACAATGATATTTTGCTCGGCTTGAACGAAATTGAAGCGGAAGAACGCAACGGCTATCAGGAAATGGAAGAGCCGGAATACCAAGACTATCAGGACAATTCAATTTACGGTGAAGATCCGATAGAAACATACAACATACCGCTTATCACGTTTGAGCATCTCGCGTTGTTAGACGATTTTGACTTAGGCGTATTATTTCGCGGACAAAACAGCGATTTAATGATTCGTGCATTATCCGCCTGCGACCCAATATTTATCGACCGCGTGCTTTCGCAATTTCCAGTTTATGAACAGATAACGTTTCGTGAAATGATACGTCAAACATTTTCCATTTCGCCCGAAGAACAAACGTACTCGCAGGAATGTATTCTCCAAGGAGCGTTGCAATTGATTCAGGAAGGAATTATCGCCGATGTGATCGGCGATAATTCGCAGGTGCAATCGGAATATGAATACAGAGCGTAACCAAAAACTTAACAAACACATTATTGCCAGTAATGCATGTTACGCATGAGCGATTAACATTCAGGAAACGTAACTATTCAGTCGCTCAAACCAACTAAATCCGCACCGGGCAGCTATATCGTTAGCTGAACGACTTTACCGTTTTAACCCTTATTTATCAAGTTTCTCTGAATAGTTACAGTATTTTATAAACCAATCCCTCCCCAAAATGTGAAATAAGCCGGATCTCTGTTTATCGCTTGAGTATCATGTGGGTGAAAAAATTTTTTAAGAATAGAAACGAACATGTCAGATAATCCATTAAAACAACGGCTTGAGGAATATAAATATCTGGTTCAAACGGCAATCGACGAATTTGATTTTGCCGTACTGGAATCAGCGACAGAGCTTGTGCGGAAAACGTATCATGCTGATCGTCAGATTTTTACTATCGGCAATGGTGGAAGCGCTGCTGTTGCAGTGCATTTGGCAGCGGACTTTGGAAAAAATATTGCGAAAACGGGTGAAAAATTTCCGCGAATCATGACGCTTTGCGCCAATTCGTCATCGATTACCGCATTAGGAAATGATTGTGGTTATGAAGAAACGTTTACCGGACAACTTCGGAATTTTTTTAATTCCGGCGACTTACTGATAGCAATTTCCTCAAGCGGCAACTCGCCGAATATCATTCGAGCGGCGGAATACGCCCGCGCAAACGGCGGTAAAGTCGTTGGCATGTCCGGTTTTGACGGCGGAAAATTGAAACACATCGCCGATATTTCGTTACATGTTCCGGCCCATGTTTATGAGGTCGTGGAAGATGTTCATTCTGTATTTTGCCACGCTATTATTCACGCATTGAAATCTCGTTGATATATTCCTTGATACTTAAAATTTCAGTTTTCACTGGCGCCGTTATATCGTAAAATCTAGTTTTGATCTCTATTCGTAAAACCCAAAATTCAATCGCAATGAAATAAGGACAAAGTAAAACCTTTGATTTTCAACGTAAAACTTCCGTAAAACAACGCGAAAAATTTTTTTGCTACCTTTCGTGTTTTTTAGCGTGCTTCGCGTTTTAAAAATCCGCTCTGTGAACGGTTATAAAAGATGAAACAGTCAGAAAATCTTTCATTCCAAAAAATCTGCTTTTTCGCCGTTTCTGGATATGCCGGTTTTCCAAAGAATTGAAAATAACGCACATCGGCGTTTGTATTCGCGGACAAGGAAATCGTTGTCGGGATCAAATCCGTTTGTTCCGGTTAATGGACTGAGCGCACCAGTGGATGAAATTTTAGCGGATCGTCTTATGATAGAATCTACGGTAGCCGTACCTTGTTCAAAATCAATATTTCCTCCAAGCGGTTTTGGAGCTGTCGGACCAATCTGTATGACAAAATAGATTAACGGTACAACCAATATCCCCCAAATGACCAGAAGATAAATTGGCTTGACGATCATTTCAGCCCAATTCGGAAATTTGACAATCACGCGAGACAATCGGTCGGTTATCAAACTGAATACGATAAAAGAAATCAATACCAACAAAACGAATGTCAACGAATCCCAATAAAACAGCCCAACAGGAGCCGCCGATGCAATCGCTTTGCCTATCGGCTCATAAAAGTTGATCGCAATGATTGATGAAAACGCCAAATTGAACGAAAGGAGTATCGCTCCCCAAAGTCCGTCGTTCCATCGCCATGCGATAAAACCAATCATCGCAAGTAATGCGAAAATACTAAATAAAACAAGAGTCCCCGTGATATAGGGATTCGCAATCGTTGGATCAAGTGCGTGTTCCATATTTTTCAGCCAAGAGCAGGAGATTTAAATCGTCCGCTCTCAATGCTCTCCTGATTTCTACATTTTCAAAATTCTTGTCAACTCATCAACAGACGTTATTCCTTTGGCGACCAACGCCAAGCCGGACGGAATAAAGCCGCGATGCCCTGCTTTTTGCAAACCAATACGAAGTTCCTCGACCGATTTGCTTGCGAGAATCACTTTGCGAATCGTATCGTTGACTTCCAAAATCTCGAACATCGCCGTTCGTCCAAAATAGCCGATGTCGTTGCATTTGATACACGGCGGCAGTTGCTTTTCGCCTTCCTGCGGCGCGGAACGAACCCGATACAACTGATTCACCGTTCCCGGCTTGATGCCGAGTTTTTGAAGCATTGCCGATGCGGGTTGAAACGCTTCTTTGCAGTCCGGGCAAAGGCGACGAATCAAACGCTGGCAAGAGATCACCGCAAGTTTCGACGCGAAAAGCTGCGGCGAAACTCCTAACGACAAGAATTTGAAAATCACTTCGGCGCAATCTTTCGCGCGAATTGTCGTTAAAATCAAACGTGTGTTTTGGGTTTCATTGCAACAAAGTTCAAGCGTTTCGTTATTGACCATATCCCGCAAGACCAACGCTTGCGGCTCTTTGAAAAACACGTCCGGCAAAACGGTCGTCGGAAATTCCCCTTTTGCGGAATCATAAAATGTCACCGGAATGTTTTCCACAAATTGATATTTGTTTTGTTCATCTTCGACCGTCACAAAGTCGCGGACAAAACGATCTGCCATTCGCAAAAATACGTTGGAAGAGCTTCGCAATCCATTGGCAAGCGGTGCGGAAAAAACGACAACGCCTTCGGGAATCGCCAACGCATTTTTAATCTTCGTCAACTCAGGATCGACCAGTCCCAAATCTTCTGCGGTGTTGAACGGTACTTTCGTTACTTGGAATTGAACCAACGCTTTTTCACCGTTCGGAACGCCTTGCGAAATAAATTCCGCCTCGTATTTATTTTTCTGCTCCAAGACAGCGACAAACATTCCTTGCTGACGTTTCCGCCGTTCATGCGGATTCGCGCCAACAAGAATTTTCGCCGATTCCAAAAGCGGATCGGATTGTTCACGGTTGATTGTTTGCGTCAAATGCCAAACGCCGTCGATTTGAAAACGAACCTGCGTTTCTGTTTCCGTAAAATCGAACATAACGCCCGTTGCTCGTTTAAAAATCGCTGTCGCCAGAATGAAACGGTATTGATTGAATCCGTCGTGATTGCGAGCCAAAAGCGTCCTTGCGTCGAGTTCTGTTTTTGAAAGATCTTTTTGCATTGATTGAAGCGCAATAGGCGGTCCCAATTCCCATGCTTGTTTCGGCGGCGTTGTTTTCATCCGAAGCATTCTACCAAGTTTGAAATAAATATGATCCGCCGTGAAAACACGTTCATGCGGCGGAAGCGGTTTATTGCGGATTGTTGAGTAAGTGAGAACCGGAACCCAGAACGCGACAAGACTTATTCCCAAACCAATCCAAAAGATCGGAATTATAAGCATCGCTCCGAATCCGCCAACAAAAATAAGCAAACCACAGTTGATACAATTCCAAATTGTTCGGTTGGGATTTTTCAACACTTCCGCGTCGCGATTCATCCAGTCAATCATGTAAACCCAAACCCAAAAACCGAGCAGACAAATCGCAAATTTTACCATACTGAAATAAAAACCGTTTCCGTACCAGCCGGTTTTCATTGCTTCTTCGCCGTATTTCAGATAGTTGTCTCGTGTCGTTTTCTGCTTTTCTGTTAGTTCTTTTTTCTCTTCTTTTTTCGCCGCAAATGCGCGGTTTTCAACAGCCACTCCCGAAAACAACGAGAGCGTCAACACGAGACAAAACAGGAAAATGAGTCGTTTGAACATGGTCGTTTACAATCGTACCTTATTTAAAATGTTTATTCACGGAATTAACACGAAAGAAATTTCAAAATATTCTTACAACTTGTTTTTATAATATCAATCATTTTGTAATAATATTGATAAACAAACTTGTTCATATTATTTTTATTCGTGATGATTCGCAACCGAAAAGAAGCTTGAGAGGTTGTATTTCATAAATTAGTAAGTTGCAGATTTAAAAATTCATTTCTTCGCGTTTCAGCGTGCATTTTCGCGGCTTCGGGGTAAAATGCGTTTGAGTATCTTTTACAAAATTCCCGGCTCTTTTACTTCAATACCTTTGAGCGCCATTTTTAACGCATCAACGTTAGGGGCAACTTCAAAAGCGACGGCGCGTTCAATCTTTTTCGCTTGAATCAATCCTTTCAAACTCATCGTAAAATCTTGCATTCCTTCCAGAGCGCACATGCGGATTGCGTCGCCTAATTTTTCGTCTTGTTCTTCCAACACAAGTTTTCGCACGGTCGGATTGAACGTCATAATTTCGCAGGTCGGAACGCGCTGAACGCCGGGGAGAATTGATGGCAGCAGTTTTTGTGCCACGATTCCCCGCATATTAAAACCGAGCGCACTGCGGATAGCGGTGTGCATATTTTGTGGAAAAAGGTCGAGGATACGCCCAATGGTACTCGGCGCACTGGAAGCGTGAATTGTTCCAAACACCAAGTGACCGGTTTCCGCCGCGTGAATGGCAGTTTCAAACGTTTCGCGGTCTCGCATTTCTCCAACAAGCATCACGTCGGGGTCTTCCCGCACCGCGTGTTTCATGCCGATTCCAAAGTCAACCACATCCTGACCGATCTCGCGTTGATTGATGAGGCATTTGTCATCGGTAAAAAGAAATTCTACCGGGTCTTCAAGCGTCAGAATATGTTTGTAATAATTCTGATTGACCCAGTGCAGCATTGACGCAATCGTCGTACTTTTGCCGGAACCGGTAACGCCTGCCAACAAAACCATTCCTTGATCAAATTTACACAATTCGTACAGCAGCACCGGCAAATGAAGGTCTTCCAATCGCGGAATTTTATTGTTAATACGCCGCGCGACAAGCCCCATGTGTCCCATTTGCTGCAGTACGTTGACGCGAAAACGCCATACGATCCCATCGACTTCGCAAGTGTGCGCAAAGTCCGCTCCGCCTGTGTCGTTGAAAATTTTGCGGTTTCGCTCGTCCATCATCGGAAAAATCAGCCGCGCCATCTCTTCGTCGTCGATAGGTCCGCGATCCAACGCTTTCAACCGTCCGCGATGCCGCACAAAAGGCGGACGATCTGCTTTCAAATGAAGATCGCTTCCCTCAATTTTTACCAGCGCACGAAACAATTTATCTACTTCGAGAGATTTTTTCTTCCGCAAAAACCGTTCAGGAATATCGTTAACCGCCGATTCTGCCATAATTTTCCGACCAATATTTTTAATGATGATTCTCGAACAAAGTTCAATGAGATCAAAAGTTACCAACTACCTATGTTATGTTTCCGCAATTTTACCGGAACACATTCTAGTTTACACCAATTTTTTCCAAAAGACAACGATGTTTCTCCATGAAAACCAAAATTGATGAGAAATAAAGAAAGACAGAAGATCGCAGGTAAGAAACCCAAAGTATCTATACAATAAATGTGACCGTTGAAAAATAAGGGCTTACGAATATTTGGGGGCGGTTTTGGGAATTTCCCTCAAGAGAAATTGAGGAAATTTGTACTATTCAGTTGCCCAAGTGCGGGTTGATGTGGCTTGGGCAAGTGACGCCATAGGTTTCTATTGCGTTTTCAAATATTTCCCCAAAAAACGAAATAATCAGGGATTTTTCTGTCAAAAGGGATATTAGGGGCGTGAGAGGCATTAGGGACTGAAGAGATGTTGAGAATGTCTCTCGTGTTCCTTTTTGTCCCTAATGTCTCTTTGTTTTGTGAAGAGCATTACACGCCTTCGGTGTTGGGCGAAACCAAGTCGTCCTCTTCCGCTTGATTTTCTTTGGCGGTGATAAATTCCGGCTTAATACAATAAACCATAACCCCATTGCCGTCTTTCGAGGAATGGTACGTTTCCACCAACGACGCACTGATCGGATTATTGCTGCGGTTGCTGCCAGAATTACTGAAAAAGCCGGGCATGAACTTTTCAACAATCTGATTCAAAACAACAGCGGCTTTTTCGTGGTCGGTGATTCTTACGGCGTTGCCAAAAAGCATCACGCTGAAATACGACGTATCGGCATGGCAGGGAACGTTGTCTTTGACCGTTCCCAACTCCTGATACACCGTAAAACAGACCTTACCGTTTTCGCTCAACAACTCTGTTTTCCTGCCCGAACCCATTCCGTGAAAATAAACGCAACCGTCCCGCCAAAGATAATTCACCGGTATTGCGTAGGGGTATTCCCCCGCGTTGACGCCGATAATTCCTACGCGGCTTTTTTCAAGGAAAGCGTCGATGCGGTTTTCGTCCGCGCAAATCCTCGCCTGATAACTGATTGGTCGTAATGACATTGGTTTGCTCCTGTTTTGTAATATTTTGGGGCAGACGAACCCTGCCCCTACGTTTGTTTCTGCGGGTCACGCGCAACCACGTAGGGGGCGGGGGCTGCCCGCCCTACCGGTCTGCGGGTCGTACACACGTCCGTGCAGGCGTCGCGCACACGCCCGTGCAGGCGGCACGCGCACGGACGTGCAGGTGGCACGCGCACGGACGTGCAGGCGGTACGCGCACGCCCGTGCAGGTGTCGCGCACACGGACGTGCAGGCGGCACGCACACAGACGTGTGTGAGTTTCCTCACCAAACGTTGAGAACCCATTCCTTATTCTTTTTGTATTCCATATCGGTGAAGATTGTGTTTGCCATTGTTTCGGCGAGGTAGGTTGCTCCCTGATAGCCCAGCACAGGATGACGGTACATCCCCGCGCGGTCGTAAACAGGGAAGCCGACACGAACCATCGGAATCCCGTAATCAATCGAAACAAACCGCCCTTTGGAATGTCCCAGAATTAAGTCCAGCTTCAAGCCCTTATTCTTGATCCGGTCTTCCAACTCCCATAAATCCGCGTTGGTGACAATCTCCATATCGAAATAGGCGTGTTCCCTTAACGCCTTCACACGCGGGTCTTTCGCATAATTGGAATTGTCGTCGCCCAAAAGCAACAACACCGGCTGCATCTCCAAATCCATGCAAAACTCCGCAAGCCCGATTGCCAAATCAGGATTGGCATAAATCGCCACCCGTTTGTCCGCCAGAAACATGTGAACAATGTCCGTCAACGCATCCAACGCAATGCCCCGCTCGCGGACAAGCGATTCGGGAATCGGTTTGCCGGTCATATCGCTCAAATGTTTCAGCAAGGTATCCGTATTGCGAATACCGATTGGAGCAGGACCAATCACCGCCGGAACGCCAAATTCCTTTTGCAGATATTCCGCCGCCTTACCGCCTTCGTAACGGTTTAAGGCGATTGTTCCAACCGCGTTGGCAGTCTCGCGCAAATCCTCAATCGTCGTGTCTCCGTGCGCCACCGTGTTCCCGCTCGGCATAAGCGGCGCGTCAAAGTTTTCGATCTCAAAAAGAAGATTCGCGTCAATCTCCATCGCCTTCAACAAATGTTTCAACGCGCTCACGTCGCCCGGATTGACCCAGCCGGTAATCAGATTGATTTTATTTGTCGGTTGACCTTTGCGGGCGAAATAACTCACAAAGTCGCGGACAGCAATATCATAACCGCTGATCATGCTGCCGACAAAACTGGGCGTGTGAATCGGAATAAGATGAACTTCACGTCCGGCGAACTTTTCCCGTAAAAGCCCTTCGTTGAGCTTACGGACAACTCCGTCGATATCGTCGCCGATCACTTCGGTCGCGCACGTCGAAATAATCGGCACAACCTTAACGTCGGGATAACGCATCAGCAGAACATCCACCGCCTCCTCCACACGATTGAGCGCGCCGAATACCGCGCCGTCCTCGTGCAAGGAAGTCGAAGCCAGTTCAAAACTTTCCTTGAAATGCTGCGAAAACAACAGCCGGACAAACATTACACAACCTTGTCCGCCATGCACGATTCCAATACAGCGATCTATTCCAATACTGGCGTATTGTGCGCCGCAGGGTTGGCAGGTGAAAATGGGATTGATGATTCCCGCCCTTGTTCGTTCTAAAATTTCACAAGTCATTTGTTTTCCTCTCACTTGAACATTTGGGGTTAATTAAAGGGACATAAGGGACTTTAGGGACATGAGGGACTGTTTGGTTTTGAGGCAAGGGATTTTGGACAATGGTTTTTGGACAATGGGTTTCCCTGTTCCCAATGTCCCTCGTGCCTCTTATCTTCTTTTTATTTCTTTAATAATGCACGTCTGTTAATTCCAGATTGAGCGATCCGGTTACGGTTAAAAAATCTATCCGCTCTTTCAAGCCGGTCATCAACGCTTCTTTGTCCGCTCTGTCCATGTCGGCGAGCCAGCCGAAACGATTGCGGAACGCGTCCGCCAAACAGACGGCGTCCGCCCAATAACATTTCTCTTCCGGCGTTGCCGGTTTCACGTCGCCGCCGTAGATCAGTTGCGCGGTCATGCCGAGAATGTTGTCGTTCTGCCGCTTTCTGTCCCACGTGCGGGAATGAAATTGCCAGAGACATTTTTTCATAATGTAGTTGACCAGTTCTTCGACTTTGTTTTGGATGTCATTACTCATAGTGTGTTGTTCTCCTGTTTTGATTGAGGGACATTAGGGACTGGAGGGACATGGGGGACGGATTTCTTTGAAGAGCGTTCCTCTGTTCCTCAAGTCCCTAATATCCCTTAACTATCATCAAGCAACCGAAACTTCTTTTTCCTTACGCGGAAATTCAGGATAGACTTTGTTGCGTAACGGTGAAACGCAATCGTAGTTCCCCGTGTAGGGACGCAAGTTAGGATCGTTGCGTACTTCGTCGCTCAAATCCGCGTCGGACAACATACGGTTCGTTACAAAGCCCTTGTCCGTCGGAATTTCGTCTTGACTAATATCCAGTAAGGAAAGCTGATGAATCGGCGAATAGATTCCGTTGTACATATCGCGGGCGAAACGCACCCAGCCCTCGAACCCTTTCCAAGGACCATTGTGATAAGCGTGCGCGTTGAGATACGGAACGCGTATTTTCTTTGCGACTTCGCCGGGGCGTTTTCCCGTAAAAATAATATCCGGCTGTAATGTTTCCATCGCCTCCAGTCCTTCAAGTTCATTGGGGTCGTCAACCGCCAGCGCGCCTTCCTCACAGCGTGAGATTCCTTTTTCCATATCGCCCTGATGTCCGAACTTGGTGTAAACGGAAACCACGTCCACCCCCATTTCTTCGTGAATCGCGTTTGCCCAGTGCCAAAGTTTCGAGCCGCCGGGCCAAAGACAGACTTTTTTGTGCATGAGCCGCGCTTTGTACCAATCCAGTTCCGGTTGCCAGCGTGCGTTTTCTTCCTCGATAATTGTCAACGCCCGTTCCTCGATACCGAAGAACAGACCGACTTTCCGCAACGAAGCCGAAAGCGGTTCAAAACCGAAGCCGTCAATATCCATTCGCGGGATTCCGTAGCGGACACGCAGTTCGTTACAAATATATTCGGCGGAGCGTGCGCATTCCAACACGTTCAGGTGGGCTTTGTGCATTGCCCGCAAATCGTCATAAGAACCGTTTCCCGTAAACGTGGCAAGAACGTAAATCCCCATCCGCTTGAAGTAATCCATCATCACTTCCTGATCGCCCTGAATGTTGTATTCGCCGACGTAATTGATCACATAATCGGCGTCGATGCTGGGGTTGACTGTTCCGACCTTTTGATTGATCCAGGCGATGTTAATTTTATGATGTCCGCCGGATTGACTGGGACCGCCGAAGCCCGGCGAGTTACAGACAAAAATATCGACGTCGGGATTTTCTTCCATGATTTCGTCCGCCAAGGCGTTGATGTCATCGCCGATGAGAGCGGATGCGCACGTTTGATAAATCGTCATCCGCTTAATATCGGGGAAGGCGGCGAAAGCGTCCAGAATATTTTTCTTGAGCAACTGTTCCGCGCCAAACACGATATGCTTTTCTTTCATGTCGGAAGCGAATGTGTATTTGAGTTGGAAATTGTTGTTATCGCTGATGTAGCGTTTGGTTTGCCAAGTGTCGTAGGTACAACCGACCGGACCGTGACTCAGATGAATCACGTCTTTCATGGGAGTTCCGATCACATGCTTCGCGCCGCAATAAGCGCAACCGCGTTCTGAAATGGTTCCCGGTATGGTATTGAGATACCCCAACGGCAACGCCATCGAAATATCTTCTCCGACTCCTTTGATCACCGCGTGCTTTTCCCGTTCGGGAATACATTGGCTGCACTTAAACAAATGGTAAGGCATAGGGACTTTTTCCTTTGATTGTTAAAGGGACATGAGGGACAAAAGGGACTTTAAAGACATAAGGGACGTTAAGGACAGGGTAAGTTTTTAGCAAAAATTGTTAAACAATCCCAAAAGTCCCTTTGAGAATTGGAGTTTATTATACAATAGCGGCTTCTCCGGTTTCGCCAGTTCGTATCCGCAACGCTTCGTCCACAGGGCAGACAAAAATTTTCCCATCGCCGATTTGACCGGTTTGATTTACTTCCACGAGCGATTGGATCACCTGATCCGCTTCCTCGTCTTTTACAATCATGGAGAGCATTCGTTTGGGAATGTATTTCATTCTCCGATGTTTTCGTTCGAGAATTTGCGGGCGGTATTCAATATCCACCTCGTTGATAATTCCCTGTTGTTTCCCGCGTCCTAAAATCGGCAACGCCGTAATACTGGGGATTCCGGCTTTTTCCAAAGCGTCTTTTGTTTTCGCCATCATTTTCGGACGGATCATCGCAATAATTTCTTTCATTGTCCCGCTTTCTTAAATGAGCGTTCTTTCTGTTCCAGAACTAAACTAAAGTCCTTCGGCGCCGGTACGCACGGTCACGACCCGTTCCACAGGGCTAACAAAGATTTTTCCATCGCCGAAATTGCCGGTATAAGCGTTCTCGCGGATCGTTTTGAGCACGGAATCGACCTGGCGATCTTCGACAACAATCAACAGAATTGTTTTGGGCAATTCGTCGTAATGAATCGTTCCGACGGTGATTCCTTTTTGTTTTCCGCGTCCGAATGCGTTAATTTTGGTTGCCGACACAAATCCCGCTTCCGCAAGACAATCGGCAACAGCATCAATATTATCAGGACGCAGTACGGCTTTGATCATTTTCATAGAGCATTTTCTCCTTCATTGTAAAAAGGGATATTAGGGACTTTTGGGACTGGAGGGACGGATGATGTACTCCTTAATACTTGAAACTTCGGTTTTTAAGACAGTGTTTATTGTTTGTCCTGTGTCCAAAATCCCAATTATCCCTCGTGTCTCTTTCAAATTTCAGCCGGTAATCCATTGTCGTCAATCACTGATTCCGTATTTGACAACCATTTTTTCCAATTCATCCATGGTCAGCGGTTGCGGAATGACGAAATCTTGATTTTCGATAATTTTCCGTGCCAGCTCTCCGTATTCTTTTGCCTGATTTTCGGAAGCATCAAATTCCACGACGGTCTTTTTATTGAACTCCGCTTTTTGAACGATGTTATCGCGTGGGACAAAGTGAATCATTTTTGTACCGATAGCGGCGGTAAATTCTTCAAGAAATTCTTTTTCCTGATCAACTTTCCTGCTGTTACACACGATACCGCCTAACCGCACGCCGCTTTGTTTGGCGTATTTGAGGAGTCCTCGGCAGATATTATTTGCCGCATAAATTGCCATCATTTCGCCGGAGGCGACGATATAAACTTCCTGCGCTTTTCCGTCACGAATCGGCATAGCGAATCCGCCGCAAACCACGTCTCCGAGCACGTCGAAGAAAACGAAATCAAGATCGTCGGTATAAGCGCCGTTATTTTCCATGAGATCAATTGCGGTGATGACGCCGCGACCGGCACAACCAACGCCCGGTTCGGGACCGCCGGATTCGACGCAACGGATACCGCCAAAGCCCGTTTTGATAACTTTATCGTTTGTTACTTTTTCCGCACCTTCTTGACGCAGCACATCCATTAACGTTTCTTGCGGTTTGCCGCCAAGGATGAGCCGTGTTGAATCTGCTTTGGGATCGCAGCCGTGAATGAATATTTTTTTCTGATAAAAGTAAGCCATTGCCGCAGCGGTATTCTGTTGGGTCGTGGACTTACCGATCCCGCCTTTCCCGTAAAACGCAACTTTGCGCATTGTTTTTTTCTCCAATTTGAGAGTTGTGTAATGTGTAGTTCGCTGATTCAAAAGAATTTCAAAATCTCTTGAAGTTCATCAATTTCTCATAAGCACGTTTAATGCCATTCTCAAAAGACAGTAAAAGTTTTGCGACGTAACCCGTTGACTAGAAAAGAGATAGAAAAGTCGGATGAAATTTTTGCGAACGACTTGTGCCTAAAAGCGTCCTACATTTTAGTTTGTTCCTCAAAATATCCTACGTTTCAGTACCCTTTGAATTTCGGCGTGCATTAAACAAGGGAGGCAATAGGGACGAGAGGAGCTTTGAGGACAGAGTAAGTTTTTCAGAACAGAATCGCTCAAATCTCAAAAAACAGTCCCAGATTTCTCATTGTTTCTGGATATATTGCATCACTTTTCGGAATTTCATAGAATAAAGACTTCTCACAACTTGAAAAATCGGTTTTAACACAGTGTTGCTCGTTCATCATGTTCCTCACGCCTTTGCGCAATGAAAACCGACTTTTCAACCACAAAAGAAATGTATAAAAAGTACACATGACGCAACCTGCCGGCGCGACAATTAAGAATGCTGAAATTGAAGTCAAACATATTTTGACGGCAAGTAAGCTGACGGAATCTGGTTACGCAATCAATCCGTATGTCGGTTGTGTGCATCGATGCGTTTACTGTTACGCTTGTTACATGAAACGGTTCAGTAACCATACCGAAATGTGGGGAATGTTTGCCGACGCGAAAGTCAATGCGCCCGTGATTTTGTCGCACGATTTGAAACAAGTCAAACAAGCATGCTCCGTGTTTTTCGGAAGCGCGACAGACGCTTATCAGCCGTTGGAATCGAAATACAAACTCACGCGTTCCCTTTTGAACGTTCTCCGCGAAAGCGAACAATTGCCGTTTTTGCGAATCTCCATTCTGACAAAATCCGATCTTGTGCTGCGCGACATGGATGTATTGAAATTGCTTCCTCGCGTCTCCATTGGATTTTCTATTGCGTTGATGAGCGAAAAAGCGCGCCGATTGCTCGAACCATGCGCGTCGCCGATTTCGCAACGCTTGAACGCTTTGCGGACATTGCATCAAGAAGGAATCAGTACGTTTGTTTTTATCGGACCGATTCTGCCTTACTGCACGCCGCTTGAAGAGTTGTTCGACGCAATTGATGGTCATGCGGATTACGTTTTTGGCGAAACGCTCAACACGCAATGCGGTAATTTCAGCAACATACTACAGGCGATTCGAATGCTCGACAAAACGTTGCCCATTCCTTTCGCGCACGCTGTTAAAAGCCGCGAATTTTGGAATAAAACGCAGTCCGAATTTGAGCGGCTTACTGAATTACACAGGATTTGTAATCACGGATTTTTTCGGCATGATCAATGAGTCGTGTTTATAAGAAAAATTCTGATTATTTCACTTTTTGGGGAGGTAAAACGCCGGAGGAAACGCTGGATTTGTTTTGCGGAGGACTTTACGCTGTAGGCGTTCCCCTTTGGATAGCCCCCAGTGAAACTGGGAGGAACGAGCCGCAGGAATAAAAAACTCTGTAAGAGTTTCCCTTGTGCGGTATTTAGGATGACTCCTACGGAGTAAAAGCGTATTGACCACATTCAAACAACTCCCCAAAATCCGAAATAAGCAGGAAAAATTTTTGCCTTTTCTGTTATCAAAAACAAATATCTCGTTCTTTTGTTCCAATTTATAACTTATAATCATTCATTAAGAGTTTTTTGAGATGATTATCGTTTTATGTCTATTTTTCAAATCGTTTTTTTAATTATTGCTTCAATTATTATCGCTGTTACGGCATTTGGTGCGTTGTATCAGATGTTTTTTGCCGTCGTTTATCTTTTTTTATGTAAAAAACGCCAAATTTCGCACACGCCGAAACATCATTTTACGATTTTAATTCCCGCGCACAACGAATCCGAATGTTTGCCTTCCGTCTTGAATCGTTGTCTGCAATTGGATTATCCGTCGGATCTTTTTGCCGTGGTGGTCATTGCGGATAATTGTACCGATAACACGGCTCAAATTGCGCAGGACTGCGGCGCTCAATGTTTGGAGCGGTTTGACAACCACAAACGAGGGAAAGGCGAAGCGTTAGAATGGGCGATTCCGCAAGTTCTCACGCAAAAAACCGATGTGGTGTTGATTCTCGATGCGGATTGTTATTTGGATTCGCAATCGCTGAAAGCGTGCGATTTTGAAGTCGCAAGAGGAAATCATGTCGTTCAGTTATCTTATCTCGTGTCCAACCCCGACGTTTCGTTTCGTTGTTACGCGATGGCATT
This sequence comes from Planctomycetaceae bacterium, assembly GCA_031267635.1. Lineage (GTDB taxonomy): Bacteria > Planctomycetota > Planctomycetia > Pirellulales > Thermoguttaceae > WRMR01. Next base: position 32,517 of record JAIRYX010000448.1, on the reverse strand, counting down.
GGCGAGGTGGATTGAAAATAAACTCTTTTATTGGGCAAAATCCCGAATCGGACTTGCCGGTTTTCTTATCGGTTCAGGAATGGTTTTGCACCGCGACATTTTAGAGCGTTTTCCTTGGCAAAGCGGCGGATTGAATGAAGATTTTGAATATTGTTTTCATCTGCTGAAAAACGGAATTAAGCCGGTTTTTATAGGCGATATTGTATTGGATTCGCCGTTTCCTGTTGAAATAAAACAACTCGCCGTTCAACGCGCACGTTGGATTTTCGGCGGTTTAGATACTTTGCGGCGTTCCGTGATTGGATTGCTTGCACGGGGACTTTTTAAACAGGATTTCATTGCGTTTGACGCAGGAATTGCGATGCTTTTTATCAGCCGTCCGATAATTTTCGGGCAGATTTTTTTGTCGGGAATTTTCGGGCTTTTGAGTTTCTTTCTCATTCCGTCCGTGTGGAGTTGCGTTTTATGGAATCTCTTTTGCGGAACGCTCGGTCTGTATGTTCTTTACGTTGGAATCGGAATTTTTGCAATGGGACTTAATAAACGGCGGCTAACGTATATGTGTCTGACGCCGATTTTTGTGTTCAGATATTTGGAAATAACTGCCAAATCCATTTTAATCTGGCGAACTCCCAAGTGGGAACGAACTCCTAGAAATCACGAAGAAAATTAAAGTCTTTTTATTGCTACAGGACAAATTCTATGAGAATTTTATTTGCGGATCAACCTGTCAAAGGAACAAATATCGACGGAAGCTATTCTAATCTCGGATTGCTCTATCTTGCCGGAACAATCAAGCACACGTTTGGAAACGATGTGCAGTTTGATTATTTGGGACCGAAACAAACGCTCAACGAACATATTAATTCCGTCAAAAAATTTCGCCCCACCATTTATGCGGCGGGATTCACGTCAAAATCAACACAACGCGCGATGGAAACATTTCGTGCCGTAAAAGAGGCGTTGCCCGATGTAAAAATCATTACCGGCGGACCGCATCCAACGGCAATGCCGGAAGAAGTGATGGCGGAATTTCCTTTTGACGCACTTGGGATCGGCGAAGGCGAGCAAACATTTGCCGAGCTTGTCCGTTTGTATTTGGAAAAATCGTCGCCGGATTTGTCTTCCGTTGCCGGGATCGCCTATCTTGCCGACGGAACCTATGTCCGAAACCCGAATCGTCCGCTCATTGCCAATCTCAACGACATTCCGTTTCCGGCGTGGGAATTGATTGATTTCAAAGAGTATCCGGGAATGCACCTGAAAAAACAGCCGATTGAAAGTTCGTTATTGATTAGCCGCGGATGTCCGTTTTATTGTGCGTTTTGTTCGCAACCGATTTGGAAACTGCAAAAACCTTGGTTGCGTTCACGGTCGGCGGAAAATATTTGTGAAGAGATTGAGTTGTTATATTCGCGTGGCGTGCGGGAAATTTATCTCAGCAGTGATGAAATGAATTTTAGTACGAATTGGGCAATCAAGTTATGTGAGGCGATTCGGCGGCTTAATCATAAAGACCTTTATTTTCAGTGTAATTTGCGGGCGGATAAAGTAACGGAGGAGTTTTCCAAGTTGCTTGCTTCTATCAACTGTTGGATGATTCATCTTGGCATTGAGAGCGCCAATGACCGTGTTCTCAATGGAATCGGAAAAAGCGTTACCGTTTCGCAAATTGAAAACGCTGCGATTTCTCTTTCTAAAGCCGGAATCAAAGTGTTTGCGTTTATGATGCTTTATCAGGCATGGGAAGAGAACGACAAACTTTGTTTTGAAACGCCGGAAGAAGTGAAAAAATCATTGAATTGGGCGTGGAAAATGTTTCATAAAAAAGCCATCAGTTATATGTCGTGGCAATTCTGTACGCCGATGCCGGGGGCGCGGCTTTTCCGTATCGCCGAAAAATACAATTTATATCATGGTGCGTCGAAAGATGTTTGGATGAAATTTGACGAACATGAAGCGTGCATGGATCTCCCGGGAATTTCCATGTCGTTGATGAAACGGCAACTCAAACGCGGAATTTTAATGAAAGATTGGTTTATTCTTCGTTCGGGAGGATTGAATATGAAACACATCTGGCAGCGCGGCTGGGAAAATTTCACTGCGTTGTTCAAATAAGCCAGCGTTGTTACCAATCAATATAGGAGAGCTTCTACAAACCTTATTTTCAATAAATTTTACCGTTGAAAAATAAGAGCTTACGAATATTTGGAGGACGTTCTGGGAAGTTTCCTGTAGTGGTTTTTTAAAACGGCTTTTGTTTGCGGGATATATTGGCAAAAAAAATGGTCTTGACCGATAATGAAATGATAAGGTGTGAACTTATCGGATGAACCAAAAATATTTGCTTGTGTTACCGAAATTTTAATAACGAATCGTCAATTTCGGGAAAAAATGGTTGATTTTGGAAATCGCTTCTTTATTATCGTGTATATTTTGTTAAGCTACTCAATGGAGGAAATGAAAACTTAATCTGGATATCATGGAGTGAACTATAATGACAACGAAAATCTATTCCTTTGTGGCGTTTTTTTTACTTCTGACCATGGAAAGCGTGTCTATTCTTTTTTCTCAAACGACTCATCCTTCACAAATCACCAATAATAGATCACTGGTTTTGGTGAGCAATGCGACTTGGTTCGACGCAAGTCGCAATCGGAATATTCCAGTCAAGATTTATTTTCCATCGGAACGTAAAGAAAAATGTCCTGTCATTATTTTTTCGCATGGTCTAGGCGGCTCGAATGAAAAGTGTGCCTATTTAGGACAAAGTTGGGCAGCGAACGATTTTATTTCCGTACATATTCAACATCACGGTCTGGATGAAGATGTTTGGAAAGGTAAAATCCGTCCTATTAAAGGGTTGCGCGATGTTTACGATCAACACTGGTCGGGACGGTTGCAAGCGAATGATATTCGTTTTGTTCTGACTCAACTTGATTTGTTTGCTAAATCGGATAGTTCTTTCGGGAAAATGCTTGATATGTCACATGTTGGAGCTGCCGGTTATGATCTTGGCGGACTTGCGTCAATGCTTGTTGCGGGACAAATTCCACCTGACGGAGGATTTCATTTGCATGACACACGAATTAAAGCAATTATCGTGATGAGTCCGCCGGTGTTTACTTCGCCTGCGTTAGCGTCGCAAGTTTACAGCACGATGAAGACGCCTGCTTTATTTTTCACCGGAACCAATGATAATGGAATTATCGGAACAACACAATCGTGGCAACGCCGGATTCCGTTTGATTTTATGTTGGATGCAGACAGGTTTTTAATCACTTATCAAGACGCCGACCATTTAATTTATGCCGGTCATGATATTCGTGTGACAAAAACAGAAAGCGATCACAAATATCAGAGTAATATCGCTCAAGCGTCGTTGCTGTTTTGGCGTGCGTACCTCCGCAACGAGCTGGCGGTGCAAGCGTATTTTCAAGGTCCAACGCTTGGCGGAATCGCCGGGACACTCGGACGTGTTGAACGTCGGCTGGTCAAATCGGGACAAGTAACGCACACTTCTTATAATAAAGCGACTGCTTTCGATTCAAATTCAGTAACCATTCAGTCGCTCAAACCCCATAAATCCGTACAGAGCAATTAAATAGTGACCAGTATTTTATAAATCAATCTCTCCCCCAAATGTGAAATAAGCAGAAAAGTTACGATGTCGGGCGTGGACGTTAGTGCATAACTCGTGATTGGTGTCCGATGACCCGAAAACTGAATGGCAATGCCCTGCAGAAAGACTAAACAAACAACGTTACGCTGAAAATTGGCTCGAAAACCTGCTACTCATCGCAACTGCAAACCAACCTCCACCAAATGCAAATAAGCGTTGCAGTTTTTTAATCATTACAACTTCAGTTTTTTTCGTTTTTCTTCAATTTCTTCGAGCGTGTGTAGCTCGCCTTTGTTGCAACCGGAACAAAATTTTGCCGTCTTTTTCCATGAACTAGGCGTATCAATATTTTGATTCCAGAAGGGCCAAGTACGGCATTGAGTGGGGCGAACTTCGTATAATTTGCATCCCCGAATTTCAGAATCGAAAAAAATACAATCGCCGTTGCTGATTTCGACAATGCTTTTTCGCTTACCGACATTACGGACAAAATTCGCAATAAACATACTACGGTTCAAACCGAGATGTTCCGCTATTGTAGTAATTTCCTCCTCATTAACCCACACATACCCCGGTTCGCCAATACAACACCGTCCGCATTGCCGACATCCGAATTGAAGACCGTTCTGATACCACAATGGGTGTACCATCATAAAATCGCCTTTCTTTTTGATGATTGAGTGATATTGAAAAATATTATATTGAACATTTTATGGAAAACAAGAGAAAAACAGACAGAAACGCAAAGCTCCGCAAAAGAGCAGATAAGAATCTCTATAAATATATCCTTTGTGAGAAAAGCAATTTATGGCAAGACAAAGTATGTCATAAAATATAGAGAAAATTCAGAAAATTGTGTTTATCGGTCGCTCGACTACTGCTACAAAGTCACGCAATTTCACTTGACATTTTTCATATCAAGGGAAATTGAGGAAATTCGTACTACAGTCATTTTTACCGAAAAATATCGCCTATTCCTGCCCTTATTTATAAAATCCCCTTAGTAGCCAACCATTGCCCCCAATATGCGCCCTTATGCCCTTATTTTTCGTTTGTTTTGATAAAAATCCATTATCTCAAAAATAAGGGCTTACGAATATTTTGGGGAGGTTTTTAGAAGTTCCCTAAAAAGATACGGATCATTTTACAAAAAGATGCGGACAATTACAATGGAAAGTATTTACATAGACCTTATGCGTAACATGAGTTATGATTATATGGTTTTACTTTTTATGGTTAGAATTTGCACTTTTATTTCATCTATCGACTCCGTGAAGCATTAAGAAATCCCTCGACTAATAAATGACAATTTCTCGCTGTGTGATAGTCTTTCACAAGACCACAAAAACAGCAAATACGACAAACGAAATGACTGGATTGAGCATTTTCAATAACAAAACACTCTCTTCAGCCATTCCACTTTGTTGCGTTTCCGGCTTTTATTTTTTGCCGCAAAATAAGTTTAAATAAAAGTCGTAAGAAACCAACGACGGAACAAATCAAACGCACAGAATTTTTCGGGAAAATCTTTCCATAAAAATCCATACGTTCCGCATGTTCTACCGTAAAATATTTTGAATTTTCACACCGATTAGCGAGTAAAATTCATCTTTCAGAAATAAACTTTCTTCATTTCGGGGCAAGCGTGCAAATTACCCGCTTTTCCATCCGTTTCGGCGGAGCTTCGATCTTGGCGACATCTTCCAACTGTTCAATCAAATATTCCATCAATTTTTGACCTTCTTCGATGTGTGCCAACTCGCGTCCTTTGAACATCACGAAAACTTGCACTTTGTCTTTATGCACCAAGAAATCGCGTGCCTGTTTGAGACGAACTTGCACATCGTGATCTCCTGTTTTCGGACGGAGCCGCAACTGTTTGATTTTCGTTTGATGCGTTTGCTGCTTGTTTCCACGTTTTTTTTGTTGATATTTGAATTTGCCGTAATCCATGATTCGACAAACCGGCGGTCTGCTATCCGGCGCAACCTCGACCAAATCCAATCCGGCGGTACGTGCGGTGGAAATTGCCTCGACAGTACTTATCACTCCGAGTTGTTCGCCCGTTGCCGAAACGACACGAACCGGTGAAATGCGAATCATCTCGTTGATTCGATGTTGATTTTTTCCACCGCCGATGTTGTTATTGCGGATTCCTCCGCCACTGCTACCTTCTGTCCTCCTCTGCGTCATACGTTCTCCGTGTGGGGATCAATTCTCTTTCTAATCAAAAATTGCAAATTGTTTTTGTTGTGGAAATCTCTAAAATATCGTTTTCCAAACAAATCAAATTTCTAATATTTTAACATCCAAAACTCGAAAAAACATAACCATCAATATTTTTGTCCACTGATATTCACAAATAAAATTTTAAATATTCGTGCTAACCTAGTCATCTGCAGATAATAATATAAAAGCATGTTGATGAGCTTTCTTGGCTAAAAACCATTGTGAAAAGTTTTCTCAGTCTAAAAATCATTCAACTTTTAAAGAAACCATAATTTTTATGACTATAATATAAGTGAGAAAATCGTCTCTGGCTACTGCCCAAGCGGTTTTTTTTGACAAATTGTTGGATTTTTTTGAAAATTCAACATTGTTTTTCACAAAACCGCCTTTCTTAATATCTCTATTTCGATAGTTCATCCGTATCGTCTTGATTATTTTTTTCCGCCGAATTGTTCACATTTTCGTCATTTTCTACGTCTGTTTGCAATTTTTCTTCGGGAATATTCAATACAGGAATATCGTTTCGATCGTAAATTCCTTCTTTGTGAGTTTGAACCAGCCGAATCGCAATGACAATTTGTTCCGGATCGCCATTTCCGTGACTTAAAATATCTTTTCCGAAGCCGCTTGGACTTCTTGAATCCGGTGCGATAACCACCCATTGCCCTAACAGGAGTTTAGTTTTTACTTCCAACTGATCAAATGACAATTTCGACTGCCAAACCAATGGCTTATAGCTTCCGCCTTCGGAAATATATTTACTGGACTCGTTGCCGAAATGAATTTCCGGCACAGTTTTCATAGTAACGGAACCATCGGGTTGTTCGTCAGTTGTGATAAGAATCACTCCTTTCGCGTTTCGATAAACCTTACCAGCAATATTTCCATTCACTAAATCGAGAACCGGCAACTCAGCAATCGGATCGCAAGTCGGAAATTCGAGCGGCTGATTTTTCATCATCGCAATCGCGGTATAACGCTTGCTCAAATCTTCTTTTGTTGTGGGATTTTTAACAATTTGAAACGGTTGCTGCGGAACGATATTTTGTAAATCCAGCAATCGAGAAAGGGAAACAGGAATTTTGACCGCAATTTGTCCTTGACGTAACCCGTGCTTGTGTAATTCGTTACGTATTTCCAACGGAATTTCTTTTTCTTCGGTTTCATTCCACAGTTCGTCCAAAAGTTCCCGACGATTATAAGGAACGCGAATCTTGTAAATATCAAGAACAACCCCCGTTTCGGACAACGGCAACGGCACAAGCGTCGATTTATTTCCTTGGTTTCCAGAAAACAGATGCAGCCGTTCACTGATTTGCGTACAGGAAATTACGACTCCTGAACATGCTATCAGTAATAGAATTGCGGCAAATTGTTTTCTTTCGTGAAAATTCAAAACATTCCTCGCTACACATACAAACAAACTCTCAAAATTATCGAAAACGACATAAAACCAACAAAGAGTAGCAAGAATGTTCAAGTACGTCAAGAGGATTTTGGTGGAAATTTTTAAAAGATGTAAGGTAATGAAGAATAGTCTTGAGGGAATTTCTAAAAACCTCCTCCAAGTATTCGTAAGCCCTTATGTTTCAACGGTCAAATTTGTTGAAAATGAGGTTTTTAGAAGTTCTCGGCAGTGTTTTATAAATCAATCCCTCCCCACAATGTGAAATAAACAGGATTTTTTAAAAGGCACACGACTTGAAACCGCATCAAAGTCCGTATTGGCTCAGTCCGAACATTGAGAATCAAGAGCGGCGTGTTGAAATCCATGGCGACGCGGAAACGTTTTTGGGAAGATACAACGCATCGCATTCGGTTTGTGTATACGCTGAAGCCTTGTTTGTGGCTGAACCAGATTGAAATTTGGTTCAGCGGACTGAACCACCACGTTTTATGGCGTAGCGATTTCGATTCCGTCGCGACCCTTGGGGCGAAAATCCGTCACTGCATTGAATTTTACAACCAAAACGCGAACCCCATGAAATGGAATTTTCACCCGAAAAAGAAAAACACAAACGTTCCGGTTGGCGTAAAGAGGATTTAAGTGACTTTGTACTAGGAACGCTAGGCAAAAAATTTAGGAATTGCTATTGTTGAAAGAATTCAAATTTGTTATTCTATTACTTTCTTGTTAAGCTATCTATTTTTTGAATTTCACCAATATAAGGATTTTATTATGCTCCCTTCACCTCATGGCTATGTGACCGACCTTGCGGATTAAAGCAGTAGTAACCGCCAGCGAACGAGATTACGACGCTGGAAAAACCAAGGGAGTGAACCGCCATTTTTTCGTTGACGTCCTTGGTTGGATTCTCTGTGTTGTTCCTGTTGCAAGTCTTCAATATCGGGAAGACGAAAAATTAGTACTCGCCAAAATACGATTAACGAATAATACGAAAAGAGAATGCAAGAAAGATACTAAAATAATTCCCAACTGCCTCAATTATACGCCTCCGTAAGACAGTGTTCATTAGTCACCAAAGCCCCCTCTTGTCTTGATGTCCTGTTTTTATGTGTATTTTTCATTAAGTTTTGAGTTTTTAGAAAAAGCAAATAGTCAAAATTTGTTAAATTTCCATTTTCCCCACGTTACGGAGTTTGTTTTTTATGGAAGTCAGGCATGTGATTCTGATGCTGGTCGGCGTGATTGTTGGTGCGGTACTGAACTGGCTTGCCGATTGTTGGGGATGGTTTCAACGGTTTCGTTCTCCTTGGCGGCGGATTCCGAAAAATTTGTTGCGGGAAGCGTTGCAAAATTACATTCAGGAACAAAAAAAATCTTCCTCGAAAAAAAATCCCCCGATACCGTCTGCCGATCTCGAAAAAATATTACGCAAACGATGGTACGATTATTTACCGCTTTTCGGTTGGATTTCGTTTTCGCGTTTTTCGGCGGTACTAGGAACGGGATTTTGGGTTCGTCCGTTTTTTGTCGAATTGTTTTGTGGCGTGGGACTCGTTTGTCTTTATCGTTGGGAAATCGAATGGCATCATGTTTCCATACTCATTTTGCAGATGAATCACGAACAGCCGGACGTATTATTCTCCCGGTTTTTTCTTCACGCCGTTTTGTTTGCGTTTCTTTTTTTGGCAACGCTCACCGATTTTGATGATTTCATTATTCCCGACCTAATTACAGTTCCCGGCACGGTCTGCGGACTTCTTGCCGCCGTTTTTTTCACTTGCGGGATGTTGCCGACAACGGAAATTCACAAATTTGATTTGCAAACTGTCGAAACAATCAACGCATCGTCTTTTATGGAAATTCCCAACACCAACGGTATCTACCAATATCGCCGTGATAACCTGCCGCTTCATGTCGCCAGTCCGAATATTTATCCTGGGGCGTTGAATGGTCGTCCGAATATTTTGCCGTTTGCGGTTGCGTTGTTTTGTTGGTGGGGTTGGTGCTTTGCGATGATGAATCGTGTTTGGCGAGTGAATTTCGGATTACGGCGTGCGGCGGCATTATTTTTACGGCGGTTGCGGCGTTCTCAGTCGACATGGTATTATTTGCTGGCGGCGTTGCTTGGATCGTTGATTATCACGATTGTCTGGATTGCCGTTGTTTGGCAAAACGGTTCATTCCGATGGCAAAACGGTTTTTCCGCATTGATCGGTATGGCGGTCGGCGGACTTTTGATTTGGGGCGTGCGGATTGCCGGAACAATCGCGTTGCGGCGTGAAGCAATGGGATTCGGCGACGTAACATTTATGGCAATGATCGGCGCATTTCTCGGATGGCAACCGTGCGTTTTTATTTTCTTCCTCGCACCGTTTGCCGGAATTGTATTGGGACTCTCACGCTGGTTGCTCGGACTCGGCGGGCATTTGCCCTACGGGCCATTCCTCGCACTAGCGACGGTTGTTACAGTTGTATTTTGGGCGGACATTTGGCTTTGGGCGGAACCGTTTTTTGATATCGGTTGGTTTGTCCCAGTTCTGCTATTCTTCTGTGGTGCAATGATGTTTGTATTACTCCGGCTGATTGAAATTGTTCGGAAAAAATTCAACGTTTGAATTAGACATTCTACGGTAAGAAATTGCCATTTATTCGTTGCTGAAATCCTAATTATTCATGGAGTTTATAGACGAAAATAAAAGCGCAATTTCTCGCCGTGAGACGTAATACTATACATTACGCAGTGACGATTTCATAGTTTTTGACGTTTTGAAGTTTTGGAATTCAGGGTTCATGAGTGTTGCCGCTGCTTCTTTGTATTGTTGATCAATTTGCTCCAGGCAATTGTTGATTCCTTTTTTGAACTGCTCGAAGGTTTCATAATAAACGTTATACAAAACATTTATTTTTCACGAATTTCCAAAGCCGTTTGATCAAATTCAAATTCGGCGAATAACTTAGAAGGAATAGCAGTTGGATGCCCAACTCCTTCACCAGTCCTTCCACGACTTTGCATCGCTGGTATCTCGCGTTGTCCAAGACAATCGAGATCGGAATGCCTGTATAACGTTTCGAAAGTTTTTGCAATAATTCGCAAACCTGCGTCGCCGTAATATAACTGTCGTTCATCACACTCGTCACGACATTATAAGCCCCCAACACATTCCAACGTCGTCGCCCAGCCAAATATATTAAAACTACTTGAAATTTATGTCTTCTCACAAAGGCACGGAGCAACAAAGAATTTATTTTTTAGAATCACTCGGTGTTCTTGACGCCTTTGTGAGAAACAACTTTTAAAATGTGATAAGTATAAATCCGCACGGCAACTGGGTTGTTACAGTATTGTATAAATCAAACCTTCCCCAAAATGTGAAATAAGCAGATTATTGTTTTTATTTGAAGCCCATCACTCTGTTTCCGGCTGAAAACGATACATCACGACCTTCGCTTTGTAATCGTCTTCGAGAAAAATAATGTATTCGCCGTTGGAGCGGCGGTGTGCGCTGAGGCATTCTCGCATGTCTTGCAATCCGATTTCACCGACTGTTTTCGGGTCGGGTTCCATAAATCCAATTGGCGATGCGTCGTCTAATTTATAAACTTCGACATGTCCGGTCGAAAATTTCGCAACTTTCGATGCGCCGGTGTAAGGGACAAACATATATTCTCCGGCAATGTCAAATCCCATCGGCTCGCATGATTCATGACCTTGCGAACCGGTCACATACGGTAGTACAATTTTCCAGCGAAGTTTTCCCTCGGTACTGCCGGGCTTATCTCCTTTGAGAAAATGATCATAACGGCAGACAACCGCTCCCATCGGTTTCCAATGTTGATTTTTATGTTCGATTTCGTCCACAACCGCGCAACCGCCAAGATACAACGTGTCGGACGCCGCGTCGTAACGAATCCGCTTAACTTGCTTGAACTCGGCGGGATGCGGGAAGACGTCAAGATTTTCATAATTCCAAATCGGATTGTTTACATTGTCCAACCCTTGAAAACGAAAACGCCGGATACCGTCTTTTAATGTCGCTTGCCAAATATCGCCGTTAAAATCAACCCACCAACCCTCAATCATCGGAGCGTCGTTTTCCTGCGATTGAAATTCTTTCGGCTTCATAAAAAGTTGCTGACTTGTGGAAAAGGAATTCCGCCAAATCCATTCTCCTTTTTCCGGCTGACCGGGAAGCCAATCCGCACGGTCTTTGACACGCCGTTGGGAAAACAGTGCAACTGCAACACCTGCCACATGTTGTTCATCGCTATCCGGCATAACCACTTGCAGAAAAGAACCGTTCATATCGTTGACAAACAGCATCCGTTTACCGGCAAGATTCCGTACCCAAACGCCGGCGGAATCCTTGATATTTATTCGCGGAGCACGAAACACATCCTTATAATCATTGTGAGGCATCTCTGTCAACCAACGGGAATCAAAACGTAGAATGGTGCCACCGAGAAACTTGGCTTCTTCGCCGGTTGGCTTGGAATAATCCAATTGAAAACGCTCTTCTTTCGTAAACGCCAATGTTTCGTCGTCCGGGTCGAGTGTTGCGCAGTCAATAAATTCCAATCCGAACAGTCGCCAGTTTAATTTCCAGCGTGACAAAAATTGAACGACCTCTTGATTAAAGTTGAAATTTTCCCGTTGCTGCGGAAATTCACGCGCCGTCGATTGAGCGTCGTAGGGAGCGAATGAATACGATTCAAGAATTGTTCCGCCGCCGTTTGTTGCCCAATCGCTGGCAACATAAATATTTCCATGAGCATCCGCGCCGATTGCCGTGATATTGGAAAATGATTGTTCCGCGAAATAACCGTCTTTTCTGGCTAATAACGGTATGCCAAGCATCAAACGTGTTGGCGGAACGGAATTGTCTGCCCAAACATAATCAAAACCGTTTTGTTCAAGGAAAAGAATATGACGCCAGATTCCCGACGCGGCGACAAGCAAACGTCCTTCGTTATCAAAACAAAACGCACTTGGAAGAAAATTATGCGGAAAATTTTCTTCCTGATTTTCTGGAATTTCAATCGGACAATGAGCGATTGTTCTGCCCGGTTTACGTTTTGTAAACAGCTTTCCGTTTTTATCGAACACTAAAAAATGCCCGGCAAGCAATGTTTCACGCGGACGTTTGAGCAAAACCCAAAGATTGCCATTGGAATCAAACGCGATTTGCCGCATATCTTTGGCAAATTCTTCCGGAACGTTCCATTGCGTGATTTTCTGCATCGTCTCCGCGTCGTAAATTTCAATCGCGTTTGCGTGCGGATTGGCGATATAGAGCCGCGAATTATCGGCATAAAGTCCGGCAATTGCCGCGCTGTCGTCGTTTATGATTTGACCGTTCTCTTCTCTTTTTCCTTCGGGAACTTCGTTCACGACGAGAAACGATTTCGGAAGCGTATCTCCTTTACCGCCTTTTCCGTTATCAAACGGCGCACCTTGCGTAAAATCACTTCGTAATCGCCGCGAAACGCCGTACCACTTGAAACCCTTTGGAGGCCACGTTTCAAGATCGTCGAGACGTCCGTTTTCATTGTTGCCGGAAAGCGCGATATAAACGTATTGATCGTTGACCGCAACCGCTTTTCCGCCGTTAAATCCCCAACCGTGCGTATGCCGCGCCGAACCGAGCATCTGGCCGTCTTTGTACATCGAACAATTTCCGCCCGCTTCTTCCCAAGGAACATTGGTGTAAACCGTGCCGTCGTCAGTCACGCACATCGCGGCAATATCCTGCTGCACCCATTTACCGCGGCCGTTTTCAAGTCCGCCGAAACTGTTACCGATCCACGACGTTTGATAATTCTCTAATTTTTTCGCGTTGTTCGGAGCAATCAACTCTTGCGCCGAAATCCAAGACAACGCAAAGAGCGTCAAACAAACTGCAAAACAAAATTGGTATGTGCGAAGCATGAGAAAATTTCCTGTAAAATAGTGGTAGTTCAGTTTTCTTTGAGCAAATTCGTCGATTCGTGGAAAGCTTCCACGAGTCGGCGGGGCGACAGAAAAATCTCCAAGAAACAGACAATAATTGTAGCTTTTAATCCAATCCCAATTGCACTAAATCAGCAATCACGCCAAGAACAATGGGAAAAGTTTTACCGTTTGAGAACATCAAATATAATAATCATATTGTCCTTCTTCAGAATATCGGTCGAGAATATCTTGTAACGTGATACTGTCGAGGTATTCTACGATAACTTTTTCGAGACCGCGCCAGACGTGAAGTATCATTTTGACAGAGCTTCGGTCGTTGTGGATTGGTTCGTATTCCAATCCGGCGATAGGAGAAATGCTTCCTTCTGTAACTCGCAAAATATCACCGACCGTGTACCTGTCCGGTGGTTTTGTTAGCATGTAGCCGCCCTGAAAACCACGATTGGTCTGCAAATAATCGGAACGATTCAACAACGGGACAATCTGCTCCAGGTATTTCTTGGAAATTCCCTGCCGTTTGGCAATGTCTTTCAATGCGATATACCCTTCATGGCGATGTTGAGCCAAATCAACCATCATTCGTAAAGCATATCTTCCTTTTGTTGAAATTTTCATTAGTTCCGTTTATGATAAATATTTTAAATTATTTGAAGAGTTGAGAGGTTTAGAAAAGGATTGGTGGCGTTTTACAACAATCCGTAATCGGTTAGTGTTTTGCGAAGTTTTGTTTCGAGCGGCATTTCGAGCGGCGTCATCGGCATCCGCAAAATGCCGGTATCGCGTCCGAGCATTTTCATTGCCGCTTTCACCGGAATCGGATTCGTTGCCAGCGATAGCATGTCCCGTGCCAGTGTAAATGTTTTGTAATGCAGCATTTTCGCTTCGACAAAATTACCCACATCCACCGCTTTGCAAAGAGCGATCATGTCTTGCGGTACGATATTGCCGATGACCGAAATGACTCCGCGTCCGCCAATTGACATAATCGGTAACGTGATACTGTCGTCGCCGCTGAGCACAGTCAGATCGGTTTCCGCAATAATTTGTGACGCTTGATCCAGAGACCCGGTCGCCTCTTTGACCATTGTGATATTTTGAAATTCCGCCAGTCGGATAATCGTTTGCGGCTCGATATTTTTTGCCGTCCTGCCGGGAATGTTGTAAATACAAATCGGAAGATCAACCGCTTCGGCAATCGTTTTGTAGTGCTGAAAAAAACCTTCCTGCGTCGGCTTGTTGTAATATGGCGCGACAATAAGCGCGGCGTTTGCTCCCGATTGTTGAGCGGTTTTTGTTAACCGCAATGCTTCGGCGGTCGAATTGGAACCAGTTCCCGCCAGCACTTTGATTCGTCCCGCCGCCGCTTCCACAACTGCGCGGATCACGCGATCGTTTTCGTTGTGCGACAAGGTCGGCGATTCGCCAGTCGTTCCGGTCGGCACGATTGCTGTTGTTCCGGCGGCAATCTGAAACTCGACATGCTGCTGCAACCGGTCAAAATCAATTTCTCCATTTTCATAAAACGGCGTAATCATCGCCACCGACAATCCGGCGTATTCTTCACTTCGCGTCATAACTACTCGTGATTTTTCATGTGGTTTCGTGGATAAAAAAGAATTTTTTATTTTCTTCACAAATTTTTTCATTATTTTACCACAAGCCGTTCAAAAAAATAGACAGAGACTGCACTTTGTTTACGACATTTTTTGCTATTGTATTAAATTCCGAAACTTGGTACAATATTCTCGCACTTGGAAAATTCATTTTTTAAGACAGTGTTCCTCGTTCATCATGTTCCCAAATTCATTTTTTTAATGAAGACCGAATTTTAAAGTGCAAGGAATATAAAACTTCGTGATTCTTCATACCTTCGTGGTCAATAAAATTTGCAGTTTGAGTAAAAGTTTTTATCAAGATTATTTTGCGAGAGAAATAAATGGTTGAAGACGCCAAAACGCCTGTCATTGGTTTTCTGGGCGCGGGACAAATGGCGACAGCATTAGCTGTTGGTTTTACAAAATCGGGGATTGTTTCCGGCGAACATCTTTTTGCAAGCGACGTAATTACCGCTTCGGTAGAACGATTTGTCGAGCAGACCGGAGCGTCCATTTGCCACACAAATATTGAATTGGCACAAAAGGCAGACGTATTATTTCTTGCCGTAAAACCGCAACAAATGAGCGGCGCACTGACAGAAATTTCCAGAAAGATTTGGTCGGAAACACTTGTTGTTTCTATTGCGGCAGGACTTCCGTTAGCGTTTTTTCAAAAATATCTTGGAACGGATGTAAAAATTGTGCGTGTCATGCCGAATACGCCATGTCTTGTCGGCAAAGGAACCTGTGCGTTTACTGCATCGGAAAATGTTTCCCGCAGTGAATTGACGCTGGTGAAAACGCTTTTAGAAACTGTCGGTATTGCCGAACAATTGCCCGAAAAACTTCTTGACGCTGTAACCGGCTTGTCCGGTTCCGGTCCGGCATTTATTTGTATGATTATTGAAGCGTTGAGCGACGGCGGCGTAAAAATGGGCTTGCCGCGTGCGTTAGCGACTCAATTTGCCGCACAAACATTGTTGGGAACTTCCGCAATGGTACTGGAGACTAAAGAACATCCGGCAATACTCAAAGACCGCGTTACCAGTCCCGCAGGAACAACAATCGCCGGAGTCCACGCATTAGAAGAACACGGCATTCGTGCCGCCATCATCGCTGCTGTCGAAGCGGCGACCAAACGTTCCGCGGAACTCGCTCAATAAGCTGAATTTTCAAACAAAACACGGTTGTACGGCAAAGATTGAAGCGGTTGGTTTTCAAAACATAAAATGTTCGGCTGAAACGTTATTCCATTTTTTACTTGGCTATTCGTTAATACATTCAACATTTTCTGCCGACGCTTGACCGTTTTCAATATGAAACGCCCGCAAAATGGGTTCGACTTCGGCAAGCGAAAGAATCAAGTAACTTGCCGACGAATCAAACGCAAGCCGAATGTCTTCCGCCGACGGTCTTGCGGGAGTTTCTGGATGCGAATGAAAATTGCCGAGCGGCGACCATCCGTTTGTCCGCATCTCTTTGATTGCCGCCAGTTGCTCTCGCGGATTCATCGAAAAATGTTCGCGGCTTTGATCGATATTCGTCAGCAGAAAAACATGCTGAACCGTTTTAATTTCGCCGTCAACCGTTCCCGCAATCAATCCGCACGACTCGTAAGGAAGTCCGGCTTTAGCATGGTCAATGATTTTCGCGTAATCGCTTTGGCGTAATCGTATCGTATTCATTTTGTTATTCTTAAACTGTAGGGAACTTCCCAAAACCTCCCCCAAATATTCGTAAGCCCTTATTTTTCAACGGTCGCATGTGTTGAAAATGAGGTTTTTAGAAGTTCCCTGTAATGTTTTGTAATCCACGAAAGATAATTACAGCACACGCAGAAGTTCACGGACTTTTTGAAGAGATTGTGTATGTCTTGTGAAATTCAGCGTGAACGGTGACGAAAAGTTATTTTTCTTTCAAATCGCAAACCGCTTGTTCATAATCAAACGGCTGCAAGATTGTCGGATGTTCGCCGCAAACGGGACACTTGCCGTCCGGTTTTGGAAGTTTGATTTTGCGGAAATCCATTGTGAGCGCGTTGTAAGTCAATAACGAACCGGTCAATAAATTCCCTGCGTTGATGAAAAATTTCACCGCTTCCATCGCTTGCAAACAGCCGATTACGCCTGCCATTGCGCCGACAACTCCCGCTTGGCGGCAAGTCGGCACCGCGTCGGGCGGCGGCGGTTGTTTGAAAACGCATCGGTAACACGCTCCCGAATCGGGAACGTAAGTCATCAACTGTCCCTGAAAACGAATGATACCGGCATGTGAAAACGATTTTTTTGCAATCACACAAGCGTCGTTGATAAGAAATTTCGCTGGAAAATTATCCGTGCCGTCAAGAACAAAGTCATAACCGTCAATCAAATCCAAAATGTTTTCCGACGTAACAAACGTTTGATATGTTTTGACTTCAATATCAGGATTGATTGCCTGCATGGTTTCGCAAGCGGATTCCACTTTCGGTTTGCCGACGTCGGACGTTGTGTGGATCACCTGACGCTGCAAGTTGGAAAGATCAACGTTATCCGCATCGGCAATTCCAATCGTTCCGACTCCCGCCGCCGCAAGATACATTGCCGCAGGCGCACCAAGTCCGCCCGCACCGATAATCAAAACTTTTCCGTTCAGAAGTTTCTTTTGCCCTTTCGCTCCAATCTCTTTCAAGATAATGTGTCGAGAATAACGCTCTAATTGTTCGTTGGAAAATGCCATTGCTTGTGATGGATGAAATGATGAAATATTGTTAAGTGTTGGTAACGACGTTGTTGCAATCAATCTTCAATATAAAATAGATCGTGCGTTTCCTCCGCCCATGAAATAAAGAAATTCCACCGTGTCGCCGTCGTGCAACACAGTCGTTTCCAAGGTTCCGTTTTCAACGAAGTCGTCATTGACCGAAACGGTAACATATTGCGGCGTTTCGACGTTTTCCAACTCCACCAATTTGGCGACCGTTATTCCGTTCTCGTATTCTTTTTGATTTCCGGCAACTGTTAAAAACATTGATTATTCTCCGATTTTTTGAACAATTAAATTGTATGTTCCATCGTGATTATCGAGAAGTTTGAGAATTTTATGTCCTTCTTCTTTGATACTCCGCGGAACGTTTTGGACCGGTTCGCCGTCGTTCATGCGAATTGATAAAACCTGTCCGTCGTCAAGTTCCTCTAGCGCAACTTTCGCCTTTACGAAAGTCGTCGGACAAACCACATCGGTAATATCGACCGTGTCGTCAATTGGATATTCTGTTTGAGATTCATGTGCCGGCATACGCTTGCTCCATTGTCTTTTTGAATTTATTCCAGCCCGCGCGGTCAACGGCGATACGAAAACGCTCGCTCTGTTTGGCATACTCAGAGAAAAACGCCAACGCCGCGTCCGCCACGCGAAACAACACCGCTTCGTCATAAATAATCGGCAAAACTTGATTTCCTTTGGCAATCAGATTTCCAAACGTTCCGCCAAAAGAAAGCAAATATCCCGGCGTTCCCTGCCACGCGTCAGTTGGACACGATTTCACGCAACGTCCGCAATGATTGCAGTTTTCTTCGTGAAGAATCAACGAATCGCCTTTGATTTCAATTGCGTTTTCGCGACACGCTTTTACGCAAACACCGCAAAGCGTACACAACTCTTTCTGCCACGAAATCAAATAACCGCCTTTGATTCCGAGATCGTTTTCTTCCGCTTTCAAACAATTGTTCTGACAACCGGTGATTCCGAATTTGAATTTATGCGGCAATTCGCGTCCGAAATACCGGTCGGAAATAGCGACGGCAAGCGGATAAGTGTCGATGCAACCGCTCGGACAAATCGTACAACCCTGACATGCCGTTACGGTTCGAACTCGCGGACCGCAAACGCCGGTCAACACGCCGCCTTCGAGAAGCTCATTTTTCACCGCGTCCACGTTGTCCAGATGGATAAACGGAATTTCGACCCCTTGTCGCGAAGTCAGATGAACATGTCCGTCTCCGTACTTTTTAGCGATTTCAGCAATAATCGTCAACTGTCCCGCCGTCAAATTCCCGCCGACAACTT
This sequence comes from Planctomycetaceae bacterium, assembly GCA_031267635.1. Lineage (GTDB taxonomy): Bacteria > Planctomycetota > Planctomycetia > Pirellulales > Thermoguttaceae > WRMR01. The sequence continues at coordinate 13,666 of JAIRYX010000448.1, read as the reverse complement.
TAAGCCGCAACGAAAATCGATTTTTCTGAATCTGTCGCATAAAACCGCCGTTTTTCAGCGTTTTGTAATCGATTGCCGCCATCAACAATGCTCCTGAAAAAGTATGAGAATACTCAAAAAATTTTACATAAAAGATTTTATATAAATTGCCGAAATTGTCAATGGTTTTAATGTTTTTAACGGGAATGGTTGATTGTCTCACCTTTTTTGATGATTTTGCTACATGGTTGTTCACGCTCTTTTCCAATGAGCGACAGTTGGAAAGTTTAGCGTTTCAGTGATGGAAGGAACAATTAGGACTCCAATAACATTGGAAACAGCTAAAACTCCCCTGAAAAAAGTTGCTTAAACATCCCCAAATCGAGTTCCCAAAGTCCCTAGTACAAAGTTGCCCTGTGTGAATTTATTGGGTTTGAACAACTGAATAGGTACAAATATTTTTACTGATGATTTCGTTTTTTGGGGGACAATATTTTGAATACGCAATAGAAAACTATGGCATCAGTTTCCCAAGTCCAATAAATCCGCACTGGGCAACTGTTGGGAACTTCTAAAAACCCCACTTTCAACAAATTCTACCATTGAAAAATAAGGGCTGAAGTAGTAATATTTTCCGGAAAATTTGACTGTAATACAAAGCCACGCAATTTCGCTTGACATTTTTCAACGTAAAATACCTATAAATGTGAAATGAGCAGTATTTTTACTACTTGCAATTCTTTTGGGATTCTGTCATAATCAGAATCTGTGGATGTTCCGATGAGAACATCTGTAAGTTCAACAATAAAAAATGAAGAAAAAAGGAGATGGTTTGATGAAACGAATTTCATTAACCGGTTTCGTTGCCGCAATGTTGTTTGCTCTGACATTGACGGTTTATGCCCAAGAAACAAGCGTTGCCTTGATTCCACAAGACCGAAATAAAGAAGACTGGTGGAAAAACCGATTTGTTGAAAAAGTCGAACAGATGAAAAAAGGCGATATTGATTTGCTGTTAATCGGCGATTCGATTACGCACGGTTGGGAAGGGCATAAACAAATCTGGGACAAATTTTATGCGGACAGAAAGACGCTCAATTTTGGTTTCAGCGGCGACCGTACCGAACACGTTCTTTGGCGGTTGGACAATGCGCCGATGGATGCAATTCATCCGAAAGCGATAACGATCATGATCGGTACAAACAATATCGGTCACGGCAGCAGCCAGCCGAAAGATGCGGCGGATGGTGTTTTGGCTATCGTGCAAAAACTGCAAAAATTGTATCCCGACGCAAAAATTTTCGTGTTGTATGTTTTCCCGCGCGATGAAAAACCAGACGGAAGATTGCGTGCGAAAGTCAACGAAATCAATGCCTATTTACCGAAGCTTCTCGCTAATCTCAACAATGTCGTGCTAGTGGATATTGGTTATTTATTCCTGCAAGAAGACGGGACATTGCCGAAATCCATCATGCCGGATTCGTTGCATCCGAATGACGACGGCTATGTCGTTTGGGGCAATGCTGTTGAGCCGTTCCTTAAACCGATTTTTGAAAAATAAAAAATTGGTAACGATTCAGTCGTCCCAAGCCAATACATCCGCACTGGGTAACTGTATAGCTACTGTCAATCTTACCGGAACATATTATTGCAGCCCTTATTTATAAAATTCCCTTAGTAACCCCAAATTGCACCAATATGTGCCCTTTTATTCTCTTATATTTTTCGTTCAAGTTTTTTTTGATAAAAATTCATGATCCAAAACATAAGGGCGCGTTTGGGGGCTTTGTTGGCTACTAAGGGAAATTTGATAAATAAGGGCTGCAATGGTAAAGTCGTTCGGGTAACTCTACAGTTGCCCAAGTGCGGATTTATTTGGCTTGGGCAACTGAATAGTTACGATTTTGGTTATTTTTAAGAATAAAATCATGCCAACTTATCAGCACGGAACAGTAGAGAAATAATTCTAAATCTGCGATTTCGGAGTCGGTTTCAACAAGATATTGAGAATTTTATTGGCGGTGTTTTTATAAAGCGGGTTACCGCTCAATGTTTTCCATTCGGAGCTGGTAGCGAATTTTTGCCAGTTGGCAACTTTTTCTTCCATGTTTTTGAAACTGAGCATGTAAGTCAGGTTTGGCATCATCCGTCCGGCAAGCGTTTCGCCATAAAAAACCGGTAACATTCCGTATTTTCTGAAAAGAGCAATTTCGCCGCCGACATCGAACATGTCAATCTTTCGAGCATTTCGTTCTATGTTGTAACTATTGTAAAGCCGAATTTGCAAAACGCGGTCTTTTTCGAGCGACGGCACTTCAATTCGCGGGAAATGATCGAACCCAAGCAACAACGACGCTTCACTGGTATCGTAAACCGGATCGTTCATTGGGGCTTCAAAAATTGGCGCGGCGTCTTTTAGATATTTCTCGTCGGCGAGTAATTTCGGCGTGACCTGAATAAGTTGATCGGTCGTCATAAATTGCGTAACGAGAAAAATTTTCAGATCGTTTGCTTGGTCGTAAGTTTTATCGCCGTCGTTGAGTTCCGCGTTAGTTTCAAACAATCCGACCGGTTCAATTCCCTGGCGGTTGAGTGCGGGAATTAATGCCGCGTCAAAAATTTCGATCAATTTTTGTTTTTTTTCGGCGTTAGCACAAGTGAAAACTCGCAATTCGATGATCGCTTTTCCTTTCGGAGATTCACTCGCCAGTGCAGATTGCTGTGCCATTGTTCCTGCGGTCATGGTTGTTCCGGCTGCACACGCAGCAGTTCCGGCAGTTTTTAGAAAATCTCGTCTTTTCATAATTGTTACTCTTTTCTTTTTGTTGTGTTGAAAAAACAGAGGGCGGTTACATTATCACCCAAAATGGATTATAATAATTTTTTCAACGTTTCGCAATACAAACGCTTTCCCTTACTTTATGAGAGATTGAAAATTTATGAAAAAATACGTATGTTCCGTATGCGATTACATTTACGATCAATCCGCCGGAGACCCGGACGGCAATATCGCTCCCGGCGTCGCTTTTGAAGACATTCCCGACGACTGGGTTTGTCCGGTTTGCGGAGTCGGAAAAAGCGATTTTGAGCCAATAGAATAGTTTATGAAAATCATTTTTTGGAATATCAATCAAAGAGAAAAAGAGAGAATATCTCCTGAACTTGAAAAAGCAAATTTTTTGCGCGAGTTAATTCGCATTAACTCGCCGGATATATTATTTCTGGCGGAATGTTCCAGTGATTTGATGAAAAAAATCAGTCAAAATTTTTCAATGATTTTTCCATCAATTCAAAAGGAATCGAAAATTTGGGGATTTCAAATAAAGAACGATTGTCAAATAAACCTTGTTGATGATAATAATGAAAGAGTGGTTCTGTATAAAGTTTCTTCAAAGGTTGGTCATTTTTTGTTAGTAACGCTACATTTACTTGACAAAAGGAATTATGACGACGGCGGGCGACTATTGTTTGCCCAAAGAGTGGCAGATAAAATTAACAGGTGGGAAACCGAATGGAATCACAGCAACGGAACAGTTTTAATAGGCGATTTCAACATGAATCCGTTTGATTTTGATATACAAATCAAAAACAACGACGTTTCCGACCATTACCCGATTATGTTGACACTGGAGGAAAAACAATGACAAGAAACCTTTGGGGTACTATTCCGACATTAGTGAAAGATACCGCATATACGCAAATTATGCGGGACCAGGCAAAACTCTTGGAAGAACAAACTCACCAAGAATTGACAGGGTGGCTTGAAGAATATTCTTTCAATGGAAATGTCGTTTGTGAATTTTCAATTATGGCGCCGCGTTTGAACCGGTATCGTTATACGATTTTGAGAACGATTCAAGGGTTTTATCCTTTTCCAATTCTGATTTATGATAGAAGTCGGTTATCCAATGACATATGGAATATGGCGATACCAGAGGTTAAAAGTCTTGCTGATCAATTAAATACGGAAGCGGTAAATTTACTTATTTCTCCTGAACAATCAACGTTATTTTGGGTTCCTACTTACAAAATTCAAAGTGATGAAGAATTTGAAAACGCTCTTGCGGAAATTCTTCAATCAGAAAAAACGAAAGAGATTATTACCGCACTTTTGTCAAAAGTGCAAACAATGTCACAAATTTAGAAAGGTTATCTCATGCCGGATAATGATAGTAATGTTGATGGAAAAACTTATGGAATCGGAGTTCCGCAGAAGACCGAGGGCTATTTCCTGAAAGGAAACGCCCATATCGACTGGGGAATGAAAGACCGGTTATCGCGGATTTTTAGCCCGAAATCGGGACATACCGTGATGCTGGCTTTCGATCACGGTTACATTATGGGACCGACGTCGGGATTGGAGCGAATCGACTTGACTATCGTGCCGCTCTTGGAGTACGCCGATTGTATTATGTGTTGTCGCGGAATTTTGCGATCCGTCATTCCGCCAACATACAACAAACCGATTTCTTTGCGGTATTCCGCCGGTTCGACGGTTCTGACTTATCTTAACGACGAATGTTTGCTCGACATTGAAGAAGCGGTGCGGCTGAACGCCTCGCTACTGGCGTGTATGGTAGCGGTCGGCGACCCGAAACATGAAGCGTTGACAATCCGAAATTTTACGAAGATGGTTGATCTCGGAACACGCTACGGCATTCCATCGCTCGGCGTAACTGCTGTCGGCAAGGAACTGGTGCGCGACGCCCGTTATTTGTCGTTGGCAAGCCGCGTTTGTGCGGAAAACGGCGCGCATGTCATTAAGACCTATTATTGCGATAAAGATTTTGAGCAAGTGACAAATTCCGTGCCGGTTCCAATTGTCATTGCGGGCGGAAAAAAATTGCCGGAACGTGACGCGATCGAAATGGCTTACCGCGCCATTGACCAAGGCGCGGCGGGCGTTGATATGGGACGCAATATTTTTCAATCGGACGCTCCAATCGCTATGCTCAAAGCCGTTCGCGCAGTTGTGCATGAGGGATTCAAACCCAATCAAGCGTTTGAGTTGTATCAGACGCTTAAAAATCAGGGATAAAAAACTCAAATGTTTTATCGCCATGAACCGTAAAAGCAAAATATTACAAACAGTAAGTGAAAGAGTTTAATTCATTACGAAAGTACGAAAAAACACGAAGTTTTTTAGAAAAATTCTTTTAAAAAATTTCGTGTATCTCGTGCTAAAATTTGTTTTTTGTTTATACTCATCGTACTTGAAATTTCGGCTTTTAAGACAGCGTTTATTGTTCGCTATGTTCCCAAAGTCCTTATTAAAATGAAAAACGAATATTCAAGTATGAGGCATAGACAATGTAGAGAGGTTTCAACACATTAAAAAGGAAAAAACGATGAACTACAAAAAATTTACAACAACAATTTTATTATTTCTGTGTTTAACGATTGCGGTTTTTGCTCAAAACAAAGAACAGTTTACTCAAATTGAAAAACGCGCCGAAGAAATCCAAGCATTTTTGCCTGCGAAAGCGCAAGGCGTTGGTCAGCCGATTACCAACCGGGAAAAATGGGATGCACTCAAAACATCGTTTGACGTTCCGGCGATTATCAAAAATGCCGAAAACATTATGAAGTCGCCGATTCCCGAAACGCCGGAATCGCTGTACATGGATTATTACGAGACCGGCAACCGCAACAATTATCAAAATGTGCGCGGACGCAAATACGGACGAATTAACTCGCTGATTTTGGGTGAATGTTTTGAAAACAAAGAACGTTTTCTTCCGGCAATTGAAGAAGCAATTCGCGCCGTATGCGCCGATCCGTCGTGGGTTTTGCCGGCACATGACTCATCAGCGCGAATTTATAAAGGCGAGGTGACTTATATTGATCTTGCTTCTTCGGACACAAGTTGGCAGCTTGCGACGGCGGATTATTGGCTGCAAAACAAACTCTCGCCGGAAACACGAAAATTGATTCGTGACAATGTTGAACGGCGGACATTTGCTCCTTATGAAAAATCCATTCAGGGCGAGAAAAACGGTTCGCGCGATAACTGGTGGATTACCACAACCAATAATTGGAATGCCGTGTGTCATGCTGGAGTCGTCGGTGCGGCGATTGCATTAATTGACGATCCGGCGCGGCGGGCGTTTTATATCGCGGCAGCGGAGAAAAACAAGGAATACTTTTTAAACGGTTTCACAAAAGACGGTTATTGCAGCGAAGGAATAGGATATTGGAATTACGGTTTCGGACACTATGTTTACATGGGCGAAACCGTTTTGCAGGCGACCGACGGCAAGGTCAATTTCTTCAGTTCGCCGATTATCCGCGACGTTGCGTTATTCGGAGTCCATATGCAAATCGCGCCGGGCGTTTACGCGGCTTACGCTGATTGCTCTCCTTACGCGAAACCGGATTCCACGATCATGAAATACATGAATCATCGACTTTCGCTCGGCTTGCCGGATTACCAAGAGACGCAATTTATCGGGCGCGGCGGAACAGCTCTTTCATTGTTTGGTACGATGGGATTTCCGAACACCGCGACTTCCCGTGATATTGGCGAACTGAAAACAGGTTCGGCGTTGCGGCATGATTTTGCCGATGCGGGAATTTTAATTGCATGGGCAATGAACAACGACCCGAAACGTTTGTCGTTCAGCATTAAAGCGGGACATAACAACGAACATCACAACCATAACGACGTCGGTTCTTATATCGTGTCACTTGGCGGCGGCACGCCGTTAGTCGATCCGGGCGGTGAAGTTTACACCAGCCGAACATTCAGCGGCAAGCGTTACGACAGTAACGTTATTAATTCGTTTGGACATGATGTACCGCGAATCAACGGCACGCTGCAACAAACCGGCTCAAAAGCCAAAGGAATAATTCTTGAAAAATCATTTACCGATACAGAAGACAAATTCGCTATAGATTTGTCGAGCGCATATTCTGTCAAGGGTTTGAAGGAATTGACACGAACAATCTTTTTCAATCGTACGGACAATGGAGCAAACGGCGAAAAACATGCGGGCGGAGAGTTGCTTGTTTTAGATCATATTGCGTTGGAAGATGCGGGAACGTTTGAAACAGCGTTGATTACATTCAGCAACGTCGTCAAAATCACCGCCGCCGACCAAGCGGAATCGCTGGAATTACTTATCGGTAACAACGCGGAAGAAGCGGTGCTGGTTACGGTAAGTTTGCGGAACGAAGTCAATCCGATGTTCTTAAAATACGAGCAAACGGAAATCGACGAAAACCTGTCGGGCAGCAAAGTCAAACCGAAACGCCTTGCGTTTTCCAATGTGGCGCCGTCAAAAAAAGCGGACGTCGTTACAGTGATAACTCCCGCGTCGGCGGCGTTGATTGAAAAATATTTTCCGACAGAAAAAACGGAAGAAAAGAAAAAATAAAACGGCGTAACGAAAACATAATTGTAAGGGCGACGCTGACCGTTGCCCAATTCATTGGTCATTCAAATCTATTTTTATTAAGTTGCAACGAAAATGCTCAAACAAGATACGAATCCTCAAGACAAACCAATTGACGACGTTGAACCAACGCGAAGAGATACGTTCAAAATTTTGAAAAAAATTCTTCAAAAACACAAACAACATTCTTATACGCCGTTGATTAGTGTGTTCTTGTTTTGTCTTGTTATCGGTTTTTTGGCGATTTATTTTATTCCCGGCAAAGCGAAACCGGTTCAGGAAAATCAACGAATTGCCCAACAATCGTTCCCAGACACGATGCTCGGATTTTTTGCCGAAACGTCGTTCAGCATTTCCGATGATTTTAGTTTGCCGATGGCAATGACGGCGGCGGAAGACGAGATTGTTGTCGGCGGCTTGAATGTTCAAGGAAATCAATGTCATATCGTTCTTTATTCCAAAGACGGAAAAAAGCAAAACGAAACGCCGCTTCCCGAAATTCCAACCGATTTGCTGATTCCGAAAGAAGATGAATTATTTTCAGGAAATTTATTGATAACGTTTCGTAACAGCGTCGGCGTTTATAACCACGAAGGACAATTGCTCAACATCGCTTCCGCGCCAAAAAAAGAAGAAGCATTTTTTACATCAATTGCGGCAGACAGCGAATATTTTTGGGTTGCCGATGCGTTGCAAAATAAAATTTATCGATTTGACGCACGCGGACAACTGAATTTAACGCTCGAAAAAGAGAAAACGCTTGACGCGGAAAAAAAGCCGTTTGCTGGATTCGGCGCGAACAATTTTTATCTGGATATTTCTCTTGATCCGCAAAAAAATCTTTGGGTTGCCGACGCAAAAAACGGTTGTTTGGTACCGTTTGATAAAAACGGGCAATGGTTGTCGCCGCAAGTTTGGGGAACGCACGGATCCGTTTCCGAAAATGACCTTTCCGATCAATTTTTCGGAAACAATAATCCGGTTTCGCTCGCGTTTTTTCAAGACGGGCGCGTTTTGACTATTGAAAAAGACGTGAATCGCGTCAAAGTTTTCACGCCGGAACATACATTTCAATCATTACTGGCGTCGCCAAAAACCTTTTACGCCCTACCGCATCCATCAAACGGCTGGAATCCCGGCATAAAAAAGGAATGGAATTTGGACAATGAAAACATGCTTGTTCCCATCCTCAAAGCGCATATTCTTCCCAATAACAAAGTGGTTCTGCTGGATCAAATCAATTTGAAAATTCATCTTTTTGTGGAAAAATAATGACAATGATGTGGAATGAAACAAATTGATTCATCCCAATTGAAAATTTGTTTTTAAGGCAGCGTTTATCTTTTAAGGTAGCGTTTCTCGTTTATCTGTCCCCAATGTCTCTCATGTCCTTAACGTCCCTTTTTTAATGAAAATCGAATATTCAAAATATACTCCTCACCCTTTAAAATTCGGCTTTCATCAAAAAAGGGAACTTTGGGGATGTGATGAACGATCAGCGCTGTCTTAAAAGTCGAGATTTCAAGTGTGAGGAGTATATAAGAACAATTCCATGTCAAAAACAAAGAACCGTAAATCAGAACAATCCGGCGAGCAAAAAAGTTTAATGATGTTCGACCGTTTGCCGCCGCAAAGTATTGAGGCGGAGCGCGGCATTGTCGGCGCGATTTTACTCGACCCGGAAGTCTGCGACGATCTCGCCGTTCTTGTTCGTCCTTCCGATTTTTACGCCGAAGCGAACCGAAAAATTTACGAAACGCTGTTGCAAATGCACACATCCGGCTCGGGAATTGACCTGACGTTGCTGGTCGAACAGCTTAAAACATCGGGCGATTTTGAAGCGGTCGGCGGCGAGGCGTATCTTGCCGAGTTGATGCAGGAAGTTCGCGTTACCGCAAACGCGGTGCATTACGCGAAAATTATCCGCGACAAGGCGGTTTTACGGGATTTGATTCACGCAAGTTCTGAAATTCTGCACGACGCTTACGAGCCGGAACATGCGCCGCGCGATTTGGTCAACCGCGCCGAAGAACGGATTTTCGCCATCAACGATGACCGCAACAATAATCAAGCCGTCCGAATGCATGACGTCTTGATGGAAACGTTTCGCATTCTCGATTCGCGGATGGAAAACGGCGGCGCGGACGGTATTCCAACCGGCTTTACTGATATTGATTCGATGACCGGCGGTTTGCACGGTTCGGAGCTGCTGATTCTTGCCGCGCGACCCAGTATGGGAAAAACCGCTTTTGCGATGAATATTGCCGATCATGTTGCGGTGGAACAAAAGAAAACAACAGTTGTCTTCAGTCTCGAAATGGCGAGAATCGAATTGGCGCAACGTATGCTTTGCTGTCGCGGACGCGTCGATGCGCATAAATTGCGAACCGGAATGTTGGCTACTGCCGACCGTCAAGCTCTGGCAAAAGCGTCGGGCGAATTGAGCGCGGCGCCGCTTTTCATCGACGACAAGCCGGGGCAAACCGTCACCGAAATCGCGGCGGTCGCTCGGCGCATCAAGCGTCAAGAAGATTTGGGATTGATTGTCATTGACTATCTTGGATTGATTGAGGCGGATAATCCGCTTGACCCGCGTCAGGAACAGGTCGCGAAAATGGCGAGGCGGCTCAAAGGGCTTGCCCGCGAATTAAATGTGCCGGTGCTTTGTCTCGCGCAGTTAAACCGCGGGGCGGAAGCAACGAAAGACAATCGCCCGCGTCTCAGCCACCTGCGCGAGTCCGGCGCAATCGAACAAGACGCAGACGTGGTGATGTTCGTGCATCGTGAAGAATATTATCACAAACGCGAAGACGCGGAAGAAATGGGGATCATCGGTCAGGCGGAAATAATGATTGCCAAACAGCGAAACGGTCCGGTCGGCGACATAAAACTTGCATGGATCGGTGAATTTACGCTCTTCGCCAATCTCGCGGAATCTTCGCCGGAAGAATACGCCGAATTTACGCAATTTCAAGGCAACGAAGATTTCGGCGATCCGAATGTGTTTTGAATCAATGCCTTTGCAACATCAACAACCAACCTGAAATAATCAGAAAGTTCGGTTGTTGTCGAATTACTTGTGGTGATTGCAATCATTGGAATTTTGATTGCACTTCTCTTGCCTGCTGTCGCTTAATCCGTAGCCGTTGGGACATGTCGGAGTCGTTGGGATAAGTCCCGGAGCCGTTGGGATAAGTCCCAGAGCCGTTGGGATAAGTCCCAGAACCGTTGGGATAAGTCCCGGAGCCGTTGGGATAAGTCCCAGAGCCGTTGGGATAAATCCCAGAGCCGTTGGGATAAGTCCCAGAGCCGTTGGGACAAGTCCCAAAACCGTTGGGATAAGTCCCAAAACCGTTGGGATAAGTCCCAAAACCGTTGGGATAAGTCCCAAAACCGTTGGGACATGTCCCAGAGCCGTTGGGGTGTGTCCCGAATTATTTATACTATAAATCAGGGCTGCAATAATAATACTTTCCGGTAAAATTGACTGTAACTCTACCATTACTCAAGCATGGATTTCTTGGCTTGGAACGACTGAAGAGTTACGAAAAATCACTTTCCATTGGAAAAAATAAAAAATATACGAGAGCGGTTATGCTCGTCGCACTGTAAATTTCGGTTTTTATATGTCTGGATATACTGTTGCCTTGATATACTGTAAAATCACGGTCAATCTTCATTTCAGAAAACCGACAACGTAACCGTGAGGAGCATACAGGTCAAATAGACTTGTTCGATAACCACTCAATGAATCTATGTAATCTTATATGAATCATCAACGCCCTGCAAATTTCCAAAGTGTTTTGATTGGACTTGGCTCGAATCTTGGTAATCGTGCAGAAGCTTTAACTTGCGCATGGAAATTGTTGAGTAAAATTCATGGAGTTGTTCCGCGAAAAATTAGTAGATTTTATGAAACGGAACCGCTAGTTGCGGAAGAGTTACCACCGAAAAAAATGCCGCCAATGTATTTGAACGCCGCCGGATTATTGGAAACCGAATTGGAACCGTTCGCGTTGCTACAAACGATGCTTGATATTGAACAACAACTCGGACGTGTTCGAAATGAACGCTGGGGATCGCGCACGATTGATCTTGATTTGTTGTTGTTTGGAAATTGTATTTTGCGAACGGAACACTTGATTGTACCACATCCGCAAATGACGGAACGACGTTTTGTGCTGGAACCGGCGGCGGAAATCGCACCGGACATGCAACATCCGGTTGTCGGAAAAACGATTTTGCAACTCTTGAAAGAACTCTGAACATCCACCGTCTTGATCGTGCTGACTGGTCAAACCGACCTGACGAATCGCCCTTGTCTGCCAATCGGTGTGCGGATAACGCCGAACAATGCGTCGAGGAGCTTCGCAAAGAAATCAAAGAGAACAGTGTTCGCGGCGAACACGGAACAGATGCGATCCTCCGTGAAAAAGAGCGAATACTACAACCAAACGCATTACCAACCATCGCCGATTATTATATCATTCCGTCGGCGAATACGCATTTTGCAGTAAAAATCCGTTGAGTTTGACGCTTTGGTCGAATAATAAACCGATGTTGTCCAAACATTCGATTTGAACGGCAAACATAGTTCGTTGTGCGTTGAGTAATTCAATGTAACCGCATTCGCCATGTTCGTATGCTAATTTGGTGATGTTCAAAGATTCTTCCGATTCTTTAATCACCTCTTTTTGATACAGTAAAACACGTTGTCTCGCGGTTTTATATTGAGCAAATTGATTTTGAAATTCGGACGTCAACGAGTTTTTTATCCGCTCAATACTTGCCGTTGACGCTAACACTTCCGAATTGGCTTGCATGATGTTTCCTTGATTTTTGTTATTGATGCGGAGCGGAATGGAAATTCCTAATGATGCTTCCGTTTGATTTTCCGACGTGTTGAATAAAACGCTTCCTGTCGTGCTGACATTGATTCCCGCTTCGTTTCGCTCTTTGAGGAGTTTTGCTTTCGCGGCTTCATACTCGGCATACGCGCGTTTCAACAGCGGGCTGTCCGTCATGATTTGGCGATAAATTTCTTCTTCATTGATCTCAACCGGCAAAACGTCAAGCGAATCGGTGATTTCAAGCGATGCGTCTGTCGGAAATCCGATCAGTACGGCAAGGTTTTTCGATGCGGCGTCACGTTCAATCGTAGCGTCGTTTAATGCGATACGAACACGGTTTTTCTCAACTCTCGCTTGAAGGAAATCTGTTTTTTGCGTCTCCTGTGCTTTCGACAAACTTTCGGCAGACGACGCGGTCATTTCGGCAATTTTTAAGAGTTCGCCGGTGAGACGCTCTTTTTGCGATGCAATCAAAAGACGATAACCGGCAAGCGTCGCGTCGTTCATGACCTTTTGACGCTGAAGCTGCAACTGTTCTCTTGCCGCCAGATACTCGGCATTCGCGGCGTTTTGCCTTGCTGTTAATTTTTGCTTGGAAATATGTTCATAAGAAAACGCGATTCCTTGCCGCCCGGCATGATTTTGTCCGCCGACTTCCTCTGCGGAATAACCAATGGTCGGGTTTTCTTTCAATCCGGCTTGAACCCAACTTCCCCGATACGCTTCCATTTGCCGCGACGCTTGAACAATCGCCGGATGACGACTTAACGCGAGGTCGCAAATTTCCTGAATGGAAATCGTTTGGTGCGAATTAACATCTTTGGGAACGTCGGACGGCAAGTGAAACATTTGGATTTGAGGCGGCGGAGTCGGTGCGTAACGAAGAATCTCGCTGTTTTTGCCGTTGAACGCGGGAACGCCTCTTGCAACCTGTCCATAAACTTTTGTTGCTGTTTCCGTCCCCAAGAAAATCAGACACATCGACAACAATATTGTCGAGCATTTGGCGAATCCCAATTTGTTTCTCATTGTCATTTTCTTCCCTGAAAATTTTCAAAAGATGCTGCGAATTATCAAAAAAATTGAAACGTTACTTTTTGTTATCGACAGGTAGAAAAAGGTAGTAGAGGTTATTTTTGTCAAAACGATGGTAAAGCATGTTTTCAAAAACGGGAAGGTGTTGATTGTAGCGATTGTATCGCATACAGTACGACGGCGGGAGGCGAATAGCCGCACGTGCGGGACCACAGAGGAGTTCAAGAAAGCGTTGCTGGGATTAAGTTAATGGCGATTTGATACGCTCGACAAACTTCATGCTTAATGATTCTCTCCTCGACTTGACAAAAATGTGTGGTAGCGCCAAGTCACGAAATTGCCTTTTATTAAAATGAGAACAACGATTAAACTGCGTCATGTTTTTGGGCGTTTTTGCGGTAAGTGAGT